>JAFZJK010000103.1 GCA_017553965.1 Lachnospiraceae bacterium
ACAGCAGATGCACTGAATGTCGGAACATCCATCGGCTGCAATCCCGATGAGATATGCAGACTCAGAGTCCGTTACAGTATTGCCATCGCAGGTATCACCTTTGTACTCTATTTAATAGCAGGATTTATCTTTTGATCAGTTTTTTATTTAAGCTTTTTAATACATGGTTTTTTAACAAATCTATGTTATAATTATCATAAAGATACAGTAAGAGATATTTTTAGTTGTATATATAAGGGTGGGTTGCCATACACGTGGCAGCCCGACCGTAAAAGAATAGAAAGGATAACTATGGAAGAAATAATAAAAAGCTACGAAAAGAAAATCCGAATACTGTTTATATGCCGCATAGTCATGTGGGTCATCTGTGCCGCAGGCTGCGCATACTGGATCTACTGGTCATTTAAGCTCTATATGATCATGGAATTTGAAGTGCACGCATACGCTACCGCATTCCGCCCGCATTTTAATCTGGGTATCACCATATCGCTGGTAAGCATTACCATAAGTTTATTATTGAGACTTAAGAGTGACAGCTATAAAAAGGCAATGCGTAAAGAAATGTATAAGATAAAAGAATGAAAATAAGCCTGCCGCAGATGCGACAGGCTTTAATTTTAATCCTCTTTTTTCGCAGGTTCATTCTCGTAACGGTAATGTTCAACCCAGTGCATATCCGGCGGCGTCTTTAAAGCTGCTTTTGCATATATCTTATCCTTATATACAAAACGGAATCTGTCAGGGTCAAAATCGGGATCATCCGGATCGTCAACTATATTGTCCCATGCTCTTGAATCTGCCGAAGCGTTTCTGTTATCTCCGAGACAGAAGTAAGCATCTTCAGGTACATAGTAGGGACCGAAGCTTCCGGTGGGAGTGTTCCTTAAGTAGGGCTCGTCCAGAGGTTCTGTAGAGTCGTTTATATAAACCTTACCGTCTATTATCTCGACCTTTTCTCCGGGGAGACCTATGATCCTCTTTACATAAACATCGCCGTTCTTGTGATAAGTAATCTGGGTTTCTCCGGGCTCTTTTTTGTAGGTGAGCTCCGGATCGATCGCATACAGTTCTTTGTTGCTTAACGGATATTCAAAGAATATTACATCTCCGCGCTGCGGGTCTGAGAACAGATAAGCCAGTCTGTTGCCTATTACGTGATCGCCTTTTTTTAGTGCCGGCATCATAGAACCGGATACGATCTCTGCCTTCATGATGATGACTTCTGTTATGACCAGTGCCAGTACGAAGGCTATCACAACTATTGCAGCCCAGCTGATTATTTCTTTTTTCCAGTTAAAGGGCTTTTTTTCCTTCGTGCCCTTTTTTGTCGAAGTTTCTGTAACAATTTCCGTTACATCGTTTTCAAGTGTATTGTTGTCCATTTTCCTAATTTCTCCGTCTATAATAGAAAACCATAGAACAGTATACATTAACTTGATTTTTAATTCAAGTTAAAATCACATAAAAAAGTAGTATCGGAGTATTCCGGCATGGATGAGAACATGTTGTAGGCTCCGGTTGCTTTTGCTTCATCATCGAAAAGTCCGAATACCGATGGACCGCTTCCGCTCATAAGTGAGCCTACAGCACCGAGTTCAAGCATTTTATGCTTAATATCGGCTATTACGGGGTGAAGCTGTATGGTTACATCTTCAAGCACGTTACCGAGATTATCGCATAGCTTTTTAAGAGAACCTTCATTAATAGCGGAAATACATGCATCCATATCCGGATGCACAGTGTTTTCACTTAGTTTCAGTGCGGTATAAACTTCCTTGGTGGATACGCTTACCTTTGGCTTAACTAAAAGCACTTTTGCTAAAGGCGGTAAGGGAAGAGGAGTAAGTATATCCCCGATCCCTTCTGCTAAAGCGGTGCCTCCCATAAGGCAGTATGGTACATCCGCACCCAGTTTAAGTCCGTCAACAGCCAGCTGCTCAGGTGAAAGCCCGGTATCGAACAGAACGTTCATAGCTTTAAGAGCTGCTGCGGCATTTCCGCTGCCTCCTGCAAGTCCTGCTGCTACGGGGATATGTTTTTCTATGCTGCATCGTACACCGCTTTTAATCCCATATTGATCCCTGAAAAGCTTAATAGCTTTATATACCAGATTATGCTCATCGGTAGGAAGGTCGGGGATATTTGTATTTAAAACGATATCGGGGCTGTCGTTTTTTTCAAAATACAGGGTGTCATATAAGCTTATGGTCTGCATTATCATCTTCAATGTGTGATAACCGTTGGGCAGTACACCGGTTACATCGAGCCCCAGATTTATCTTGGCATAAGATCTTAATTCTATATGATCCATGGTGATCCTTTCTTAACCGGATAGTATCAAAACCGGCAAGCAATACATGTTTTCGTTTATAAAGTATAGCTTATTTTACGGACAAATAAAAGTATTAATTTGCTTTATGTGGTTAAATATGATAAAATAAACATTTGTAACATACTCATATTGTTTTTGCCGGTGCGGCAGCAGGCACTTCACCGGCGGATACCGGGCCTGCAATAAGGTGAAAAAATGAACAACGAACTTACAAAAAGCGATATAAAGAAAATCGAAGAAGAGATAGAATACAGAAAACTGGTAGTACGTAAAGAGGCCATAGAAGCGGTAAAAGAGGCGCGTGCACACGGCGACTTAAGTGAGAACTTCGAGTATCATGCAGCCAAAAAGGATAAAAACCAGAATGAGAGCAGAATAAGATATTTGGAGAGAATGGTCAGAAATGCCAATATCGTCGATGACAGTTCCAAAGACGATGAAGTCGGCATAAACAATACCGTGGAACTCTACTTTGAAGAAGACGACGAAACCGATGAATTCCGCCTTGTAACGTCTATAAGAGGTGACATATTACATAATATGATAAGCATAGATTCACCTTTAGGAAAAGCCATACTCGGTAAAAAAGAAGGCGACCGTGTCTACGTAGAAAGCGAGACCGGTGAAGGATATTATGTTACTATTAAAAAACTGATAAACACAAATGACGACTCCAATGATAAAATAAAAAGTTTTTAATTGGTGTGGCCGTTCCGCATATACGTGGAAGCCCGAAGAGGGTACAGTTTTATATTATAATTGGATCAACAAGACGACCGGTATGCAGCAGAAACTGCATACCGGTCGTCTTCGTTGTAATTTATAGGAGAGAATCTGAAAAAAGTAAAATGTCTTATTTAATACTTGCAGGACGTTGCTCTAGTACTACTTTGATTTCTAACTCTGTAAACTCGCCGTCTACAAGTCTTTGCAGGGTAACTGTTATTTCCTGTCCGTGACGAACGCTCTGGATTTTTTCTACAAGTCCCTGATCTGTCTTAACGGTAACTCCGTCTATAGCTGTGATGATATCGCCTACCATTATGCCGGCCTTTTCAGCTGCACCGTCCTTAACAAGTGATGCAACATATACACCTACAGGCCAGTTATAAGCCTTTGAAGTTATTTCGTCAACTGTGCTTACCGAAACTCCCATGAAGCCCTGTTCTTCTGAGGAAAGAGTCTCTCTTGCCGCAAAATCCTCCAGGATAGCCTGAGCACGGGAGATGGGGATCGCATAGCCCATACCTTCTACATTGGTACCACCGACTTTAGCATTGTTTATACCGATCAATTCACCCTTGAGGTTCATAAGAGCACCGCCGCTGTTACCGGGGTTGATGGCTGCATCGGTCTGGAGTAGGCCGCTGTATGTCTGCCCGTCTATGGTGATCTCACGGTCCTTAGCGCTTATGTAACCTACTGTTACGGACTGGCCGTAACCGAGGGAGTTACCGATAGCGATGGCCAGTTCACCTATTTTGGCATCATCTGAATTACCCATCTTTGCGATAGCGATCTTGCTTAATGTGTCAGCGGAAAGATCTTCAAGCTTAACGGCTACTACGGCGAGGTCTGCAACATCGTCCTTGCCCTTTACGGTAGCCTTGGCACTTGTGCCGTCATTAAATGTGATGGAGATGTCTGTTGCATCTTCAACTACGTGATTATTTGTAGCTATCATGAGCTCTTTATCACTCTTCTGTATTATGATACCCGAACCTGCGGTAGGGGTTTCATATGTTCCGTAGAAAGCATTGGATACTCTGGTTACACAGTCTATGGAAACTATTGAAGGCATTGCTGTCTCAACTACGCCTGATACATCGGTACTGGTCAAAGTACTTACATTTCCTTCTATAACATCTGTAGCAGGTATCTGTACTGCGTCTTCCGAAGGAGAGAGATTTAAGCGGGAATTATCCGAAACGGTAACTCTGGCAGTGGTCTTCTGAGTTTCAAACAGCTCGGGATTTTTCTCTTTATAAAAATATGTGATCCCGATAAATACGGCACCGGCTATGATACCGAATAATGCTGCCATAGCAACACCAAAGAAGAATCTGCCTACCTTGCCGGAGCCTTTCTTTTGTTTCTTCTGCTTTACAGGTGCGTTGTTTGCCTGCTGGAACTGCTGTCCGGGGATGAAGTATCCGCCCTGTGCGTAATAACCTTGAGGTACCCAGCCGTAAGGAGCGGGCTGCGGATACGGAATCTGCTGCTGTACGTTTGCCTGCTGGGTGTTTGCCTGTTGTGCAGGATCCTGTCCGTTGGGATATCCTGCTGCCTGCTGGTACATATAAGGCTGTCCCTGCGGCATGTATCCATAATAAACGGGATTTACCGGCTGTTGTGCATCGGGACGTGCATATTTATTATATGGATCCTCTTCGGGAGCTGCCTGTGTAGCTTCCTGTGCAGTGGTCTCGGCATCGGAAGTTTCAGCCTGAACAGTTTCTTTTGCTTCTTCAGTAACTGCTTCTGTTACTTCACTCTGTACTGTTGTGTTTTCGTCAACAGCTATGTTCTCGTTAACTGTAGTATCTGTTTCGGTTTTGATCTCATCATTTGTGATCTCAACCATATCATTTATATCATTCATATCGCTCATAATCATTTTCCTCCTTGCGTTTCTCGGTTTGGAACCGGCCTTGTTCCTAACCTCTGATACGCATTTTAGTTTCAATTTGTGATGACTTTGTGAAAAATTGAGGAAGAAAGTGTTAAAATAAATCACAATTTTTTAACTTGTAATAATCTTTCAAATAGGTTATTATATGTCACAAGGTGTCGGCGAGACCGATATCCTGTGACATGGCTTCGCTGCTAAGCAGTGGAGAGTGGAGCGGTTTGATCTTTGTGACACACTTTATCGACTGATAAGGTATAAGACACATTTAATACAGAAAGAAAAGAGTTAGCATGATAAAAGACAATCAGAAAACTTTTAACCGCCTGTATATAGTGCTGGATGCCATGCTGATAGTGGGAGCGTATTTTTTGGCATATCCTTTGCGTTTCCATGTGTTGTCAGCATTAAAGCCTTTTGCACTGCAGGAAGGTGAACGTTTCCTTGCTTTTGTTATATATGCCCGTAAGATAATATTCCTGCTTCCCGGATATCTTGTGATCTACGGTATAAGCGGATTATACAAACCGAGGCGCGGACACAGCCGCATAAGAGTGATAGGAAACCTTATAGAAGCTAACCTGCTGGGTATCTTCTATTTTGCATTCATTATATTTATACAGAAAGAACAGGATATTTCCCGATGGTTCTATTTGATATTCGGAGCATTGAATCTGACCTTCGGTCTCGGATTGAGATATGTCAGTTCCAAGATACTTAGAGCCATAAGAAAACGTGGAAAGAACTTAAAGCATGTGCTGCTTGTTGGTTACAGCCGTGCGACTGAAGGATATATTGACAGGATCAAGCAGAATCCCGAATGGGGCTACTGGATACACGGTATCCTCGATGACAATATGGTGCTCGATACCGAGTATAAAGGCGTAAAGGTTGTGGGCTCTATACTCGATCTGGGTGATATAATAGCGGACAACGATTATGATGAAATAGTTATAACGCTCGGCTTAAGTGAGTATGAGAAGCTTGAAAACATAGTTAACGTATGTGAAAAGACGGGCGTACATACAAAATTCGTACCTGATTACAACAACATGGTTTCGACTGTTCCTTATATAGAGGACCTGTACGGACTTCCTGTAATAAATATAAGAAACGTTCCGCTTACAAATACCATCAATCTGTTTATAAAACGTGCGATGGACCTGGTACTGGGCTTTATAGCATTGGTACTTGGGCTTATCCCGATGCTTGTTATAGCTATAATTATTAAATGTACATCCAAGGGGCCCGTTATTTTCTCGCAGGTCCGTGTGGGAAAACATGGCAGGGAGTTTAAGATGTTTAAATTCCGTTCTATGTATCTTGAGGACCCTGATAAGGAAAAGGAAGAATGGACTACCAAAGGTGACAAGCGTGTTACGCCTATAGGCAGGTTCATCAGAAAAACAAGTCTGGATGAGCTTCCGCAGCTCTTTAACGTGCTCGGCGGCAGTATGAGCCTGGTTGGGCCGCGTCCCGAGAGACCTCAGTTTGTTGAGAAGTTTAGGGAAGAAGTGCCCCGTTACATGGTAAAGCATCAGGTACGTCCCGGTATGACCGGCTGGGCGCAGATAAAGGGCTACAGAGGCGACACCTCGATCAGAAAACGTATAGAATACGATCTGTATTATATAGAAAACTGGTCGGTAGGACTGGATATAAAGATACTGTTCCTTACCATATTTAAAGGCTTTATAAATAAGAATGCTTATTGAGGAGTAAATAATGAGTGATAAAACCGACAGCATCATAAAAGATGATGATGACGATAAATACGAAAAAATATGCTATATGTGCAGACAGCCCGAGTCGACCACGGGTAAGATGATAAAGATGACCGACAATATGTATATATGTCCGGGCTGTATGCAGAAAACCTTTGACCTGATGAATAACTCGGGTGGGAATAACATCCCGGGGCTGGGCAGCGGTATACCCGGCCTGGACCTTAAAGGCGGAAAGCTTAACTTTGACAATATCATATTCCCCGGATTCTCATTGGGAGATTTCGGAGGGATACCCAAGAGTCAGCGTGTTAAAAAATCAAAGCCCGAAAAGGATACGGCAAAAGCAGGAGAGAAGGATGCGGAGGCAGTACTTGATTTCAGAAAGCTCCCGCCCCCTCACAAGATCAGAGAGCAGCTTGACGAATATGTTATAGGTCAGGACAGAGCAAAGAAGATCATATCCGTAGCGGTATATAACCACTATAAGCGTGTTACCAAGGATGCTGCGGGAGATATAGAGATAGGTAAGTCCAACATGCTCATGATAGGACCTACCGGATGCGGAAAGACATATCTGGTTCAGACTTTAGCCAGACTTCTTAATGTACCGCTCGCTATTACCGATGCCACCTCACTTACCGAAGCCGGTTATATAGGTGATGACGTGGAAAGCGTACTTTCAAAGCTTCTTAAAGCTGCAGATAATGATGTCGATAAGGCTGAGACTGGTATCGTATTCATCGACGAGATAGATAAGATCGCTAAAAAGAGAAATGTTACCAACCGTGATGTAAGCGGTGAATCTGTACAGCAGGGACTCTTAAAGCTTTTAGAGGGTGCTGACGTTGAGGTACCGGTAGGTGCCACAAGTAAAAACGCCATGGTACCCATGACCACGATCAATACCAAGAATATCCTCTTCATATGCGGAGGCGCATTCCCGGATCTCGACGAGATAATCAAAAAGAGACTTTCCAAGAACACCCTTATGGGTTTCAATAACGATCTTAAGGACAAGTACGATAACGATCCCGAGCTTTTAAACAAGGTCACCAACGAGGACTTAAGGGAATTCGGACTTATCCCCGAGTTTATCGGACGTCTTCCCGTTGTATACTCGCTTAAGGGTCTTGATGCAGAAATGCTCGTAAAGATCATGAAGGAGCCGAAGAATGCTATACTTAAGCAGTATCAAAAGCTTCTTGCACTTGACGAAGTTGATCTTCAGTTTGATGATGACGCACTGCTCGTAATAGCTGAAAAAGCATTGGAGAAAAAGACCGGTGCCAGAGGACTCAGATCCATCATAGAGGACTTCATGCTCGACATCATGTATGAGATCCCGAAGGATCCTTCCATCGGCCGTGTATTTATCACCAAGGACTACATAGAAGGCAAGGGCGGTCCGAGGATAATACTGCGTGGGCAGGATTGAGTTTCCTACCATCATACAGATACTCCATTCCGCTAACGCGGAACGGAGCCGTGGCATCAGGACTCCGTCAGTCGCTTTGCGACTGCCACCTCATGCCGACTAAAAAAAAACTTGCATTTTATTATAAAAAGTTGTAAACTGTTTGCATATTTAGTGAAGCGTTGACGAAAGCTACGAACTGTAAGCCCTTCAGAGAGACGGCGTTTGGTGCGAGCCGCCGGGTATAAGGTTTTTTCCACTTTCCGAGCTGCCGGTGATGAACCGGAGGGAAGCGACCTTTATATCGCTAGTGAGCGACCATTTACATGGTAATTTGGGTGGTACCGCGGAATTGTTATTTCGCCCCATATCTTTCATAAGAAGATATGGGGTTATTATTTTTTGGAGGAGAATTATATGATCGATCTGAAATTTTTGAGAGAGAACCCTGAAGTAGTTAAGCAGAACATCAGAAACAAGTTCCAGGACCAGAAGCTTCCTTTGGTTGATGAGGTTATAGAACTTGATGCACAGAGACGTGCTACCCAGCAGCAGGCTGATGATCTTAAACAGAAGAGAAATACCATCTCCAAGCAGATAGGTGCTCTTATGGCTCAGGGCAAGAAGGCTGAAGCAGAAGAAGCTAAAAAAGAAGTGGCAGAGTTCGGCGACGAGCTCGCAGCATTAGATAAAAAGCAGGCAGAGCTTGAAGAGGAAGTTAAGAAGAGAATGATGATCATCCCCAACATCATCGATCCTTCTGTTCCGATAGGTAAGGATGACAGCGAGAACGTAGAGGTTCAGCGTTTTGGTGAGCCCAAGGTTCCCGATTTTGAGATCCCTTATCATACAGATATCATGGAGAAGCTCCACGGCATCGACCTTGATTCTGCAAGACGTGTTGCAGGTAACGGTTTCTACTACCTGATGGGTGATATCGCAAGACTTCATTCTGCAGTTATCTCTTATGCAAGAGATTTCATGATCGACAGAGGCTTTACATACTGCGTACCTCCTTTCATGATCAGAAGTGAGGTTGTTACAGGCGTTATGAGCTTCGCAGAGATGGATGCCATGATGTACAAGATCGAGGGCGAGGACCTTTATCTTATTGGTACCAGTGAGCATTCGATGATCGGTAAGTTCATCGACCAGATGATACCCGAGACCCAGCTTCCTCAGACACTTACCAGTTATTCACCCTGTTTCCGTAAGGAAAAAGGTGCTCACGGCATAGAGGAGAGAGG
>JAFZJK010000104.1 GCA_017553965.1 Lachnospiraceae bacterium
GCATCTGTGCTGCCCGATATCCTATGGCATAAAGCGGAAGCTCATATGTTGTAAGAAGCGGATGAAGTGTCGAGGCAAGCTCATGATCGTCAAAACCGGCTATGGAAATATCCTTTCCAACCTCGATATCCAGCTCACGTGCAGCCTGATATGCACCGGATGCCATACGGTCATTCATGCACCAGAGTGCTGTAATGCCTTTCTTAAGTATCTTTTTGGCCTGCTCGTATCCGCTCTCTCTGTCCCATGCTCCGTATAATAAACGGTCGGGGTCAAACAGAATACCCGCATTGAACATGGCACGCTGGCAGCCCTTTATACGGGCTATGGTATGATAGTTGTCCGACGATCCTGCGATTATGCCTATATCCCTGTGGCCTTTTGATATGAGGTAGCTTACCATATCGTTTGCACCGGTCTCGTCATCTATGATAACGCTCTTTTTATCAACATCAGCGTAGGCATAGGTGTATATTGCCGGATAATTGATAAGCTTCGGGACTTTTTTAAGCATACGGCAGTGTGCCGCTACATATATGATACCTTCGACCTTGATAGCCTCCATCTGCTGGATGACAGGCTCAAGTATCTTGCAAAGCGCATCTTCATCTTCAATATTGGTATTCTTTAACTTGTAGTACATGCGCAGATTCATGAGTATCGGTCTGTACCCCTTCTGCTCCAGGTACTCAAGTATCATCTCTACTATGAAAGGAGAACTGAACTGACAGAGATCCTCAACTATGATGCCCACTGTACCGGACTTGCTGATACGCATGTTCCTGGCATAATAATTGGGCTGATATCCTGTTTCTCTGACTGCTTCAAGAACGCGTTGCTTAACTTCATCACCCATGCTGTTTTTTCCGTTAAGTACGTTGGATACGGTACTGGGAGAAACATTACACATTCTTGCGATGTCTTTTAAAGTAACCATTGTTCGTCTTCCTTTCGTAAAAGTATGTATAGTGTATTATATCACAGATATTAAAAATATACCACAAATATTTTAAAAACACAGGGTCCCAAAAAGCTTTTCAGGACCCTGTATTTAAAAGAGGAGATTAAACCTAGTTAATTAACATTATTTTTTAACTGCGTCCTTAGCTTCCTTCTCGATCTTAGCTCTCTCTACGTCGAACTTGTAAAGATCTTCAAATCCGAAAGCGTTAAGGTTCTTAACCATCTCATCCCACATAGCATCGAATGTTGCATCGTCTGCTGCGAAGATCATTCTCCAGGAAGCGTCCTTAATTTCAACCTTACACTGATTTCTCTTAACATCGATATCAGCTGTATCGGAAGGAAGTGATACAGATACGTTAGGGCTGATGACGATCTTGTTATTCTTCTTCATCCACTCTACAGGCTCAGCTGCACCAAATCTTGCCTGCCACTCCTGCTTTGTCTTTCCGCTTGTAGCATCCTTGTATGACTGCCAACGTGCCTTAGCATAGGTCTCACCTGTGTTAGGATTGATCGAGCTTGCGCCAACGATCCACTGGTTGATCTTGTTGTTACCATCGTTATACTTACCGGTATAAGCTACACCTGTGATCTCCTGGTTGTCAGCATCTGCTGTATCATGCTCAGGGATAACTTCGAACTTACCGTTAGCATTCTTCTTGTAGTTGAAGCCTTCGATACCTGCATGCTGGAAGTTAAGTGATTCAGGGCTTGCATACCAGTCAAGGAATGCCATGATTCTCTCAAGCTTCTCGCCTGTTACGCCTGAACCAACACCCCAGATACGGCCGCTTCCGTAGTAAGCGTCTGCATCTGCGTAGTATGTCTGATCCATAACGGGAACGAAGATATAAGCTGTACCGTTGTTAATTCTGTCCTGTGAGTTCCATGCGCCTACCTGCCAGCTGTACCACATAAGATACATCTGTCCGTTACACATCTTAGCCCAAACATTGTTCCAGTCCTGAGTAGCTGAATCGGGATCTACAAGACCCATCTGATAAGCGTCATTGAGGAACTTGAGCATCTTATAATATGTACCCTTCTTATCGGTTACAGGTGTGAATGTTCCATCCTTCTGAAGGATAGCTGTCTCTTTGATCTTGTCGCCGTACCAAGTGGTAAGCTGAACAACGTTAGCGATACCAAGCATGTTATCGTTGTTGTCCCAGTCGCCCCAAAGAACGAAAGGATAACAAGGATCGCCTGTCTCAGTTGTAGGATGCTTATCCTTCATCTGCTTTAATACGTCAAGGAGTCCCTTAAGGTCCTTGATCTCGGGAGCACCGAGCTCCTGATAGAGATCCCAACGAAGCATAGGGCTTGAGTAGATAGTATCTTCTGTACGGTCAGTAGGAGATGTGTTTGTCATCTCTGTAGGGAATCCGTATACCTTAGATTCGGTATTGTTAGGGATACCTTTGTTGAAGGTCATGATCTGATCATCAAATTCCTTCAGATACTTTGTGTTCTGGTATTCAGCGGTGATATCCTTGATAAGGCCCTGGCTTAAGCAGTCAGTGAACTCATTCTGGTCAAGGATAACGATGTCGCCAAGGTTACCTGTTGAAACTCTTGTCTGGTAGATTGCATCACCTGCTACCTGAGGAGCGATGATGTTGAGCTTGATGTTGAAACGCTCTTTAACTACCTGTGCGAACCAGCCTTCCTGAACGCCCTGATAGTTAGCTGCCTTATCGTAGATCTCGATAGTAAGCTCTTCTCTCTCAGAATAGGGCTTGTCAGAGTTGGTTGTGTTGTTGTTACCTGAACCGTTGCTGCCATTGTTGTCATCCTTCGAGCAAGCTGCGAGACATCCGATAACAAGTGTCAGTGTCAGTAACAAAGCAAGTACTTTTTTCATATATACCTCCCATTAAATGTGTGCAGCTTTTGCTGCGAATTATGGCGGAAACCCTCCGCTATGCTACGGGTTTCCTTTTATGGTAATGATCATTAGCCCTTGACAGCGCCGATCATAATACCCTTTGTAAAATACCTCTGGAAGAACGGATATACCAGAATAATAGGTGTTACTACTATGATGGTAACCGTCATACGTACCGAGGTGGCCGTTGCGGAATGGGCAAGTGTTGCGGCAACAGATGCCGAACTACCCGTACTGCTGATAACAGACTTTAGTGAGCTTGCGGAATTGATATAATTCCAAAGCAGGTACTGCAGGGTGTACAGCTTTTCATCCGTAACAAGGAGCAGTGTATCCTGGAATGCGTTCCACTGGTTTACCGCTGCGAAAATAGCAACTGTTGCCAATATGGGCTTTATTACGGGACGGATGATACTCCAGAATATCCTTAATGTACCGGCTCCGTCGATCTCTGCCGCTTCCTGAAGCTCCTTAGGTATACCTTCTACGAATGTCTTGCACAGGACTATATAGAACGGGCTTACGATCATCGGGAAGATGTATGCCCAGAAGTTATTTCTGAGTCCCAGGTTTGACATGGTAAGGAACCACGGGATGATACCTGCGTTAAAATACATTGTTGCTACTACAAAACGATAC
>JAFZJK010000105.1 GCA_017553965.1 Lachnospiraceae bacterium
CATAACTATATTATATAGGAGGGTTTACGTAATGAAGAAAAGGTTATTCAAAGTATTTGGTCTTTTATTACTGGTTGTAGCATTAGCAATTCCTTTTGCTTCAACAAATGTTAAAGCAGCGGATAAGATCATTGAGGATTATTTCCCGAAGGGGATTGGGAAGATCAAGCCGTATAAGCCGATCATCAATATAGATGAGAGCGATACACGTTGGATTTCGTCTATCGTAAAACAGAACGATGATGTACTTAAGCTGGTCAGGGACTATGAAGCAAGCACTGAATACGTAGAGTTTAAGAATGACTGGTATGAAGATGAATTTACAGAATTTGAAGTAAAATACGGAATTATCGCATTTGAGACAACAGTTCAGTTTGACATCTCGGTAGATGGCGGGGACTGGCAGTATAATAAAAGTTGGGACAAAAAGGAACAGGAGAGTTATTCCGACGGCTTTACTTTTTATACAGGTTTTGGCGGAGGATACGATGACAATACGAATGAAATTTCTCTGATGGAGGCCAGTCAGGCAGCCGAAGGAAAGCTATTAAAGAAAACTTTAAAAAACGATGCATTTGACCTTAAGAACCATACCTTTAAGGTAAGATACCGTTACTGCATCCAGTTTGGATTATTGGATGACTACGAAGCGGGTTTGCAGTATTATTTTACAGACTGGTCGGATACTACCACTTTCGGAAAGACAACCGATCAGAATCTTGAGATACCGGATGAAATGCCGGCTCCCGATACTTCAAATCCTAAAAGAGAATTGGGTGAAAACGGAAAATGGGGCGGTTATGTTTCAATGATGACCCATTTCTCGCAAGAAGTGACCGATGCTGCGACAGCCATCTACATAAATAATGGTGTGGGAGCACCTTTTATAATCATCGTTGAAGCAGCTGTGGATGATCTGAGTGAGAAGAAATTCGACTACGACGGTTACATGGCAAACGCTGACTCACTGTCTGACGGTCAGCGAGGTATAGGATTTGACAAGGCAGATACTTTTACCGAGAAGTCAAGGATCCTCATCAGAACGAAGCTTCAGTGCGATACCTTAGGCAAGGATTCAAAGTATGACTATGCGGTAGATAAGGTAAAGGGTCTTAAGGTTAAGAAGGCTAAGACGACTTCTATTACACTTACCTGGAGTAAGGTCGACGGTGCAGAATTTTATGAGATATATGATAAGAACAATAAGCTTGTAACTACATCCAAGACTAACAGCGTAACTATTAAGAAGCTTAAGGCTGCTACGGGATATGACTACAAGGTACGTGCAGTAACAGATAAGGTGTTTGTCGGACTGTTCAGTGACACTTTACAGTGCGCTACAATGCCTAAGAAGAGCAAAGTATCAAAGGTTGCTCTTTCGGGTGATAATTTCACATTAACTTATAAGAAGGTAGCCGGCAGCGGATACCAGATTCAGGTAGCTACCGATAAGAAATTTAAGAATATCATAGCTGATCAGTCAGTAAAGGACAGCAAGTCCGTAAAGATCAGCGATACTATTGAAGGTGCATCCGAGTTAAAGGGTAAGACATTATACGTAAGAGTAAGAGCTTACTTCAACTACGGTTCAGCCACAACATACGCTTCGTGGAGCAAAGTAAAGAGTTTTACCGCCAAATAAGGTAATCGAAGTTTTTGAGGGTTTTACAAATAATGATTTAAAAACGGGCGTTCACCGTGACAGGTGGACGCCCGTTAAATGTGACAGGAGAACCGTGCCTTTGTCACATCAGTTTCCTGTATAGCCCTTAAATGTAATAGGTTCATCATCCGGTATGTCGTATACCGTT
Source organism: Lachnospiraceae bacterium (assembly GCA_017553965.1). The sequence goes on from JAFZJK010000105.1 coordinate 1,812, forward strand.
TCAAATGTTAATCTTTCTCGTAATTCTCTGTACTCCGATGGAGTGCAGTTTTTTATTTTCTTGAAAAGCCTGTTAAAGGTTGAGATGCTGGGGAAGCCGCTTCTTATGGCAACCTCGGTGATGCTTAGCGAAGGGTTGATCAGCAGGTCCTCAGCCACCTTGATCCTCTTAATGCACAGGTAATCATAAAACGTCGTATTTGAAAACTGCTTAAATAATCTCGTAAAGTGATACTTGGAATATCCTGTGAGATCCGCAGCAAAGTCCAGTGTGATATCATCCGTATAATGTGTATCGATATAAGTGAAGAGATAGTTAAACTTATCGATATACTCATGCTGTTTATTTCCGGTCTTGACCGGTACGGTTATCATATTGTCGAGCCTGTTCTGACCGATGGTAGCGAAGAAATTAAGTATCTCGGAATACATCCTGAGCTCCCACATCGGTTCCTCGGCAAAGTAGATGTCCGCCATACGCTGAATGCTTTCCAGACAGGGCTTAACTATGGCCGGAGCAGTTTTTTCAGTAATAATGATAGCTGAAGAAAAGAACGGCAGGATGGAAGAGAAGCTCTTGATCTTGGAGATACAGTCAAGGTCAAAGAGGCATATATATCTTTCGCCCTCACTGGGAGCTATAGTCTCGTGCAGTTCTCCCGAAGGTATAACTATGATCTCGCCGGGATGCAGCTCGTATTTCTGGTTATGGATACCTATGGTATATATGTTGGAGATGGGAGATACTATCTCCACAGCGGAATGCCAGTGTGTCTCAAAGCTTCTGGTAACATCGTTACGCCACATTCTTACATTTGAACCGCGCACAAAGTCAACTTTTTCCCTGTCTCCTTCAACTTCTCTATGGTAAGTTCTGTTAAAAGAATCAACTATCATATTTAAATTATGCCAATAACCGGCATTTTCCTTTCTTTAAGATTCAAAAATCACAATTTTCATTTATCATTTATTGCTATTCATTTTATCACATATGAACATATTTGTAAATCCCCCAATAAATAATAATATTTACGTAAAAAATCCGCAATACACAAGAAGCGTAACCGCAATAAATAGATAGCTAACAAGACTTTTTATAATATAATAACTATTAAGGATTTATTAAGTCCTGTTTTTGTTTTATTTATAGATATAACGATTTATGTTATTTACATAAAGTAAATATAAATATTTTTAAGTATTCTAAATGTTCAAAAAGGGGTCTAAAATGGCAAAATCTAAGGAAATATCTGATGCAAAAGAAGTGCAGAAGATAAAGGTTAAAACCAGGATGAGTTGGAAGACCAGCTTTAAGAAGTATTGGCAGCTCTACCTTCTTTTACTGGTACCCATCATATATTTCATCATATTCAGATACGGACCGATGGAGTACATTATCACCGCATTTAAGAAATACAAGATAAATGTACCTGTCTGGGAGATGGAATGGGCTAAGAATAAGAAGAGAGAAACAGATATTTTCTTCTATTTTAAACAGGCATTCCAGGATAACCAGTTCTTACGTGCATTAAAGAACACCGTAGTACTGAATGTTCTTGACCTTATAGTTGGTTTCCCCGCACCTATCATATTTGCTCTTATCCTTAATGAGCTTGTATTTAAGCGCTTTAAAAAGGTTGTTCAGACAGTTGCTTACATGCCTCATTTCCTTTCATGGGTAATCATTTACAGCTTGTCCTTAAGAGTTTTTGCTACTGATGACGGTCTGATCAACCTTCTTATACAGAAATTAGGCGGCTCACCCATCCCGTTCCTGGCTGATGAAACGCTATGGGTCGGCACATATGTTTTCCTCGGAGTATGGCAAAACTTTGGTTGGGGTTCCATCGTATATCTGGCGGCCATTGCAGGTATAAATACCGAGCTATATGAAGCAGCCGCGGTAGACGGTGCCGGACGATTCAGAAAAATGTGGCATATTACATTGCCCGGTATAAAACCCACCATAGTCGTACTTTTGATCATGAACTTAGGAAATATCCTTGGCGGCGGTTTCGACAGACCTTTTGCTATGCAGAACAACTGGGTACTTAATACCGCAGAAGTTATTTCTACCTACGTATATAAAAAAGGTGTGCTCGCTGCCCAATATTCCCTTACCACGGCTGTCGGTCTGTTCCAGTCCGTAGTCGGCGTATTCTTCCTGCTTATGGCGAACTTCATATCGCGTAAGTTAGGTGAAAGGGGGATATGGTAAACGGCATGAGGAGGGGCCCGTTTTGCGCAGCAAAATGGGAAGAGTCCTGATGCCACGGCTCCGTTCCGCGTAGCGGAATGGAGTACCTATAAATCGAAAGGAGTTTTTTCGTCCTCATGATCAAATCATCCAAAACCCGACGCGGCGATTGGGTTTTCGTTATTATATGTGTATTTGTCGGCCTTATATGCCTGATACCGATGCTGAACTTAGCTGCAAGGTCATTATCCAGCAGTGATGCACTTATCAAACATGAAGTAACCGTATATCCCAAAGGGCTTAACTTTACCGCTTATGAGTATGTATTTGGTAATGCTAAATATGTAAGATCGTTCTTCTGGACTGTATTACTTAAATTTATATGTACGATAGTATCACTTGTTATGACAGCTATCTGTGCATATCCGCTTATTTTCCACAAGCTGCGCGGAAGAGGGATTATAAACGTGCTTATAACCATCACCATGTTCTTTAACGCAGGTACCATTCCTAACTACCTGCTGATGAAGAGCTTAGGTCTGCTCAATAATCCGCTGGTACTTATCATCCCGAGCTGTCTGTCCGTATACAACATGATCATCATGAGAAGCTTTTTCTACGGTATACCGGAATCACTCAGAGAGTCGGCAGAGATAGACGGAGCAAGTTATTTTACAATACTCAGAAAGATATACATACCGCTTTCAAAACCTGTATTTGCAACGCTTGCACTTTTCTATGCAGTAGGACGTTGGAATGGTTACTCCGATGCACTTATGTATATCAACAACAAGAGAGAAGACCTGTATCCTCTGCAGTATTACTTATATACAATACTTAAGAGCCAGTCGGATCTTTCCGCACAGGAAGGTTTCTCGACACCCGGTCTTAACGATACTATTAAATCTGCGGTTGTTATGTTTTCTACCGTACCTATCCTGATCGTTTACCCGTTCTTACAGAAGTATTTCATTCACGGCGTAACATTGGGAGCTGTTAAGGAATAAGCGGATATAGGGGTGTATCCGTTGATTCATAAACCGATAAGTGCAAATACCCGCATCTTATCAAATCTTAAACACTTTTTAAATGGAGGAATTATCGTGAAAAAAGTTTTAGCATTATTACTTGTTTTATGTATGGTACTTTCACTTGCGGCTTGTTCAAAAGATGATGACAACAATAATGTACCTACACCTACCGGAAGCGGCGACAATACCCAGGTAACCGATGCTCCCGCTAACACCGGCACAAAGACAACTCCCGAGCCCACACCTACAGATGAGCCCGTAGTTGTTATCGAAGACAAGGACGAGATCAAAGAGCTCACAAACGGACAGCTTGTTGATGGCAAGTTCCCTGAGAAGAAGCATATCACAGTTGAGGTATATGACCGTAGCGGCAACACCCCCGCCAATGACAATATGTATACCGACTACATCAAGAAGGGTATGCTTGAGAAGTACAATGTAGAGGTTGAATTCGTAGCTGTTCCCCGTTGGACAGAGGTAGAGCAGATCAACAACCTTCTTGCAGCAAACGATGCACCCGATATCTGCTATTCATACAGCTTCCCTACCGTACAGGCATATGCTGATATGGGCGGTATCCTTGATATGTCAGAGTACCTTACCGATGAATTCAAAGGCCTCTTCCCCAACCTTTGGAATTGGTTAGGCTCTGCAGGTATTAACTATCGTAAGAACCCTGAGACCGGCGAGATCATCGCTATCGAAGGTAAGAGAAATGCTACCGAGCGTATCGTTACATTCGTACGTCAGGATTGGCTTAATAAGCTTGGTTTAAAAGCTCCCACAACAACACAGGAATTTGAAAACATGCTTGTAGCTTTCAAAGACAACGCTTCTACATTACTCGGTGCAGACGCTAACAAGATGATCTGCTACGCAGTAACAGAGGACGTTGGCTGGACAGCAGCAGGCCTTATCGAGTCAAAGCTTGATCCCAACCTTTCAGATAAGGATCAGTATGTATACGGCTTTGATGATAGAAGATTCACCATGCCCGGAACCAAGGAGGCCGTTAGAATACTTAATAAGTGGTACAACATGGGCCTCCTTTGGAATGACTTTGCTCTTTACGGAAGCGGTGACACAACACTTGATGATTACTTAAAGGCAGGATATGTAGGCGCTTATACACAGAACTATGACCTCGTATTCAGAGATGGTGAGGAAGGTATCAACTATACACTTTCACAGCTCATCGGACCTGATGCTAAGTTCGTAGCTATCGATCCTTTCGAGGATTCTAACGGAAATCATACAAAGTACCTCTACAGTGCAGTTGGATCAGACAGAAAGATCTTCTTCCCTGCAACAAATGATGAGCCTTTAGCTTGTATGCTTTACCTTGATTTCATCTCTGACGCAAATGTAGTTGAATATCTGCAGATCGGTGATGAAGGTATTACACATACCAAGAATGCAGAAGGTGTTGTATTTATTCAGAGCCCCGATGAGGCTCATGCTGATGCAAAGCCCAATTCAGGTAATAATATCGACCTTACCATGACTACAAACGGTCTTCGTCTTTCAACAGAAGAGCTTACTATCAAGTCTATGGCTTACAGTTATGCAAACGTTGATCCTCAGGATGTTGTAAATGCCATCAATGTTTCACTTAATGATGCTAAGTATCCTACATCTATCGATCTTGGTACTATCGATGCTGAAAC
>JAFZJK010000106.1 GCA_017553965.1 Lachnospiraceae bacterium
GGTAGTATATACCGAGGATTCACAGGATAAGATCATCTACACATCCGATGCACATGACGGACATGTGGTTATCCCCAGATGCTACATATATGTAATGCTCAGCTCCGAGACAAAGGACGGCACACCTATCGAGCTGTTTAAGGCATTGGGCGGATACGGCAGCTTCTACGATCATTTCGGAAACCTTGAAAAGTATTATCCCGAGATCGATCAGCTTTATCAAAGAGTAATGGACAAGACCGAAGGTGTATATGCTGAGGCAGGATATAAGACAGTAGTGCTCGGTCCCAACATGGCAGGTATGCTGGCTCACGAAGCTGTAGGACATACAGTAGAAGCTGACCTTGTAAAGGCAGGCAGCGTAGCAGGTCCTTCATTAAACAAGCAGGTAGCTTCAGAGCTTGTAACCATGGTTGACTATGCAAATATCTATAACGGCAAGCAGGCAGAACTTCCCGTATATCTTGATGACGAAGGTACTATAGGTACCGATGCAGTACTTATTAAGGACGGTATCTTAGTCGGATACATGAATGACAGAGAGACTGCAGAAGAGTTCAACGTGAAGCCCAATGGTAATGCGCGTGGCTGGAATTATTCAGATGAGCCCATCATCCGTATGAGAAATACAGCTATCCTTCCCGGAAAGAGCTCATTAGATGAAATGATAGCTTCCGTAGAAGACGGATATTATCTGATCGAATCAGGTAACGGCCAGGCTGACCTTACAGGCGAGTTTATGTTCAGTGTAAACTGCGGTTATGAGATCAAAAACGGTAAGCTGGGCAAGGCGCTTCTTGATACCACAGTATCAGGCGTAGCATTTGATATGTTAAAGACCGTAGATATGGTATCAAGCGAGATGGAATGGGTATCCAGCGGCTTCTGCGGCAAGAAGCAGCCTATGGCAGTATCCATGGGCGGTCCCAACATGCGCTGCAAGATCATGATAGGAGGAAGATAGTATGTCGAACATTCGTGAAAAAGCTGACCTCTTTGATCAGATAATCAAAGATACAGGCATTACAAAATATAAATATACACTGGTAAACTCAGAAAAAAGAGAGCTTAACCTTGAATCAGGCGATTTCAAGCTTTTCCGTACCGTATTCAGTAACAGCGGTTCGATAAAAGTATTTAAAGACAACAAGACCGGTTCAGCATCGGGAAACGATATCTCCGAAGAAGGACTTAAAGGACTTGCTAAGGATGCATTAGTCGCAGCAGAATCTTCACAGGAAGATCCCGCACATGACATAGCACCCAAGGTTGATCCTCATGTATTTAAGCAGGGCGTTTTGGAGCCTGATGTAGATAAGTTTATAGAGAGGATCAAGGAATTACTTGATACCATCGCTAAGGAATATCCTTTGGTAAAGGTATTTTCATCCATAGGTTCATATGACCGTCATAACTGGTTTTCCAGAAACTCCAATGGTACAGAGTTTGAAGGATTTAGCGGCAGCTACGGTGTCTCCATTGAGATCTGTGCAACCGACGGAAAAGCAACCACAGGTATGGACTATACCGGCGTTGACATGATCAACCTGGATACCCCTATCATTGAGCTCGGCGATATCAGAGCACATTTAAAAGATATTGAGAAGAGCCTTTATCCCGAGAGCATCGAAGGAAAATTCGAGGGCGCGGTTATCTTTACACCTGCAAGTACAGGAGACTTTATCTCATCTGTTATCGGCAATTACATCAGTGACGGCGTAATAATCGAAGGCACAAGCCAGTGGCTTGACAAGGTCGGAGAGCAGGTAGCAAGCGAAAAGCTTACCGTAAGGCTTGATCCGTTCGATGAGAGGATAAATATCGGTGAACGTGCTACATCAAACGGTTTCCTTTCAGAGGCTGTAACACTTATAGATAAGGGTGTGCTTAAGACTCACTGGTTAAGCTTATATGCAGCCAATAAGACCGGACGTCCCGTAGTTAAGAACACAGGCTTCGACCTTATCGTAGAGCCCGGTGACAATAGCTTTGAGGAGATGCTTGCATCCATCGATAAGGGACTTATCTTAGGCAGATTCTCGGGCGGTAACCCCGGTGCCAACGGCGAGTTCTCAGGTGTAGCAAAGAGCAGTTTCCTTATTGAAAACGGTAAGATCAAGTGTGCTGTAACCGAAGCTATGATCAGCGGTAACTTAGGCGATGTAGTAAAGAATATCAGATCAATATCAAAAGAGCTTTGCTGCAACGGCGGTGCTGTAGTACCTTACATAGCAGTTGACGGAATCACCATTTCAGGTAAATAATAAATACCTCTTGAAAAATCAAATAAGAAGTGGTATAAATAAAGGTAATTTTAATAGACGGAGGTATGCATTATGGCAAAGAAAGATATTGACTGGGGCAGTCTGGGATTCGGCTATATCAAGACCGACTACAGATATGTATCCAATTACAAAGACGGTGCATGGGACAACGGCACCATGACAGATGACGGAAACGTTGTACTCAGCGAGTGTGCAGGCGTTATCCAGTATGCACAGACAGTATTTGAGGGCTTAAAGGCTTATGAGACAGAAGATGGAAGAATAGTTACATTCCGTCCTGACTTAAACGCAGAAAGAATCGAGCAGTCAGCTAAGAGACTTGAGATCCCTGTATTTCCTAAGGATAGATTTATAGATGCTGTAAAGCAGGTAGTTAAGGCAAATGCCGACTATGTTCCTCCTTACGGCTCAGGTGCAACATTCTACCTTCGTCCCGTATTATTCGGAACCAACCCTGTTATCGGTGTTAAGCCCGCTAACGAGTATCAGTTCAGAATCTTCGGTACACCTGTAGGACCTTACTTTAAGGGCGGCGTAAAGCCCCTTACCATCAAGGTAAGTGATTTTGACCGTGCAGCACCCAACGGTACAGGTAACATCAAGGCAGGTCTTAACTATGCTATGTCATTACATGCAATCGTTACCGCTCATGCAGAGGGCTACGATGAGAACATGTATCTTGATCCCAAGACACGTACAAACGTTGAGGAGACCGGCGGAGCAAAC
>JAFZJK010000107.1 GCA_017553965.1 Lachnospiraceae bacterium
CTGGGTCCCCACCACTAAGGATTATATACTTTCCTTAAGAGGCGACAAGAATAAGGAAGCGGTTACGGTTAAGATACCCAAGCAGGAGAAAACCCTTAAGGTTTCCTATACTCCTTCCAATGACTCTGAACCGATCAACATCACAGGTGACAACGGACGTACCGTCCAGTGGAAAAAGAAAAATTCAACCAAGTGGAAGACATACAGTGAAGCTAAGTTTAAGAAGACTCTTACCAGTCTGGTAAGCAAGGGCGGCGTCATAATGTTCAGGACTGCTCCCGAAAAGGGCGACGATGATGACCCCGGCAAACGCCCCGGAAAAGAAGTATCGGTTACCATTAAGGGTAAGGGTGCCGCACCAAAGATCGCGATAGATGACGAAAAACTCACATTTACCCTGGCAAAGGGCCTTGAGTACAGGTTCTGTGACGAGGACGGCAAGGTGCTTGAAGATGAAGAGTGGAAGCCGATCCCTTCCTACGGAGATGTGCCGATAGAGGAAATAGCTCCCGAGGTTTTATCGGACGGTACCAATGACGGCGAGACCGTATGTATACAGTTCAGGATGCCTGCACAAGCTAAGAAACAGGTATCGAACACTACGACTGTGATCGTACCCGGACAGAAGGCATTAAAGGCCAGCGAGTTCGACAGTGTAAAGGAGATCGAATATCTTGATTCGGAAAGCTTTAAGATGGAGTTCACCGAAGCAAGCTATTCCAACCCTTATGAGTATTGCATAATAAATGCCAAGGATCTAAGAGAAGGCGTTACGATAGAAAGCTACCAGGAGATCCACTGGGTTACCGTTTCGGAGAAAAAGCCTTTTGTGGTATATAAGGATAAAAACAAGGCTACCGAGGGCAGCCTCATCTATATAAGAAAGAAAGCTGTAAGAAAGCTCGGAATAAAGGATTATGCACTGGCATCCACATATGAAGAGTTTGCCAGGGTTGATTATCCGGACACATAAGCTGCGGAAACCGGGAGCAGGATGAGCTTCCGGGATAAAAAGGAAAGGAGAGAAAAATGAAAAGAAATAAAAAAATATTAATATACTTTTTGTCAGTGCTTCTTTTTGCCGCAGCGCTGTTTATCATAGTAAAACCCGAGAGTGCTAAGGCTGCCGGGAGTCCCAAGCCGGTAGCGATAGGTGAGATCGATTACGAAGAACTCACCATGAAGGTGTACAGAAGCGACAACGAGATAGTATATTTTTCAACCAATAACAGAAAGACCTGGCTGGAAGCAGACGGTGAGATAAAGACCGACGGGAAAGGTGAATACCTTGAGATGGATATCTCGTGGGTGGATGCTAAAGCAGACGTTAAGATCTATTTTAAGGGCAACAAGGATGAGACTGCTGTAAGTATAACCGTTCCCAAGGCCAACAAGGATTTTAAGGTTAAGTTTGATAAAGTGGCCATAGATTTTGATTTTGACGGATACGGTGATTCCACACAGTTTATGTGGAGAAAGATATCAGATTACAACTGGACCACAGTGTCCTTTGACAAGTCTTCGGCTTCATATAAAAGCTTCCTTAAGACCGTCAACAACTTAAGATTTAAGGGAGTTAAGCTGGTATTCTGCTGTGTACAGGAAAAGGGTACGGATGACGAGAACCCCGGTGTAAGACCGAGCAATGAGGTTAAGGTGAGCATCACCAAGCAGACCGAGGCTCCGCTTATAAAGGTGGATGTTAAAAAGGGTACCGTAAACACCAAGGATGCTTACGAGTTTTATAATTACAAGACAGGCAGATGGATAAGCTGTACCAAGAACATGGATATTATTGAAATAGCTCCCGAGGTGTACGCCAAGGGTTCGGCTAAGGGCAGTGATGCCAAGATAAAGTTCCGCGTAGCAGCTACCGATAAGAAGGCTGCATCGAAGACTACTCTTGTAGTAATACCCGGACAGGGTACCGCTCCCAAGATAGGGGACGGCGGGGATGTGGAAACGAAGTTTGACAAGAAAAAGCTTAAGGTTACGTTTGCCGGAGCATCAAAGGATACCCCGATAGAGTATTGCATAGTTAAGAAGGGATATTCGTTTAATGCGGATTCTGCTTTGTGGAAGAGTGTAAAGACTGCCAACAAGGCGGTATATTTCACAGAAAGCGCACTTCCTTCGGGATGTAAGCTGTACTTCCGTTTTATGGGAGCAAATGCAAGTGCATCGAACGGTATGGAGATGAAACTCCCTTCCGTTACTTCCAATTATGAGGTTACATGGCCTGCAAAGAGCTGATATATAAACAATAAAAAAGAGCCGTTCGGCTCTTTTTTATTGTTTTTAATGCTTATATGACTTTTAATTTAACTCTTAGTTAAAAGCGTCCTCAGCTGCATCTTTGATATCTTCAGCTGCGTCCTTTACAGCGTCCTTAGCGTCATCGAGTGCATCCTTAACTTCGTCAGCAGCATCCTCGCCCTTGATGTTAAGAGAAACATACTCAGGTGATTCGTCATCATTCTCTTCATCCAGATCGAAGTCATCAATATCATCATCGAAATCGTCATCGGGCTCATCCTTGCCGGTAAGCTTCTTATATGCGCAATATGCACCGAAGCCTGCAGCTGCAGCACCTGCTGCACCAAAAACAAATTTTAATAATTTCTTCATGTTAGTTCTCCTTTCAGGATTATAGATCAAATCTATTGGCTATATTATAGAATGGTTTTGCTAAAATGTAAAGTTAAAAAATTGTGAAAAGAGTATATTTTGAGAATTTTTTTAGGGACTTGACAACGGTTTCCAATACGGATATACTTTTACTGTTTGTGTTCATAGGTTCTTTTTGGAGGGATATTGTGACTAGCAAGAAAAAGAAGGTTTTAAAGTATGCCTTGAACATATTGCTTATCTTGGGCATTACTTTACTGACCTTATACCTGATTTTTAAAGACAATGAACCGGGAAAGATATTTAAACAGATAGGAGAAGCGGATGGAAGATGGCTCGGACTCGCAGCCATCCTCATGGTGATATTCGTCTGCGGAGAGTCCGTACAGTTTAGGATGTTGTTTAAGGGCATGAAGCAGAAGATCAGCATGGTAAAGTGCATTCTTCTTTCAAATATAGGATTTTTCTACAGTCAGATCACACCGGGTGCTTCGGGTGGTCAGCCGGTTCAGATAATA
>JAFZJK010000108.1 GCA_017553965.1 Lachnospiraceae bacterium
GTTGAAATATGCAGCTTCCCTTGAAAAAAACAGTGAGCATCCCTTGGCAAAGGCAGTAACCGAAGAAGCAAGAGATATTGAACTTATAGAGGTGAGCGGATTTGCGGCACTGCCCGGACATGGACTAAAAGCCGTACTTAACGGACAGGAGTTAATTGGAGGCAGCCTAAAATACATTTCATCAAAAATCGAGCTTGATCCAGACTTTAAACAGCAGGCTGACGATCTGGCAAAAGCCGGGAAAACACCTCTTGTATTCGCATATGCGGGTAAACCGCTCGGTATCATAGCTGTGGCGGATACTATAAGGGATGATTCCGCAAAGGCTATTTCAGAGCTTAAAAACATGGGCATACATCCCGTTATGCTTACCGGAGATAATGAACGTACCGCTGCGGCTATAAGCAAGCAGGCAGGAGTGGATTTTGTAGCAACCGGTGTACTTCCCGAAGGAAAGGCTGATGTTATAACAGAGCTTAAACCGCTCGGTAAGATAGCCATGGTAGGAGACGGTATCAATGATGCTCCGGCACTTACTGCCGCGGATAACGGTATAGCCATAGGTGCAGGCACGGATATAGCTGTTGATGCGGCTGATATCGTTGTCATGAAAAGCAGGCTGACCGATGTGACAGCGGCTATACGTTTAAGCCGTGCCACTATCAGAAACATACATCAGAATCTTTTCTGGGCATTCTTTTACAATGCAATATGCATTCCGCTGGCCATGGGCCTGTACGGTATAGAAATGAAGCCTATGTACGGAGCGGCAGCCATGGCACTGTCCAGCTTTTTCGTATGCATGAACGCGTTAAGGCTTAATTTGGTTAAGCCCCACGATGCATCCAAAGACAAAAAGATAAAAGCCGTAAGTTCGGAAGAAATAGGAAACATTATTAATTCAAATAAAGGAAAGGAAAAAACTATGAACAAAACACTTAAAGTTGAAGGTATGATGTGCGGACATTGCGAGGCACGAGTTAAAAAGGCTCTTGAAGCCGTACCCGGCGTAGAAAGCGCAGTGTGTGACCATACTGCCGGAACAGCTGTTGTAACATTAAGCGGAGATGTTTCCGACGAAGCTCTTACCGCTGCGGTTGAGGCACAGGATTATAAAGTACTCGGGGTAGAATGAAGAAATCCTTGTTTTAGGGTCAGCTAAATGGCTGGCTCTTTTTTTGCTTTTTCAATATTTGACAAGAATTATAAATAATTTGTTAAAAATGAAAAAGATTAAAAAAATTGTTGACAAAGCATATATTTGGTGTTATCTTATAGCAGGAAGGTGTTAGCACTCTATATAGTTGAGTGCTAATAAATGAAAGAGAGGGTTAAGGTATGGATCTTGATGACAGAAAACTAAAGATACTTCAGGCGATTATTAAGAACTATCTTGAAACCGGTGAACCGGTCGGATCAAGGACCATATCCAAATATACCGACCTGAACTTAAGCTCCGCTACCATCAGAAATGAGATGGCAGACCTTGAAGAACTCGGATATATAGTTCAGCCTCATACATCAGCCGGCCGTATTCCTACCGATAAGGGCTACAGACTTTATGTAGATACCATGATGCAGGAAAAGGTTGACGAGGTCAACAACATGCGTGAGGATCTTTTGGAAAAGGCCGACCGTATGGAAAACCTTCTGCAGCAGGTAGCAAAGATGCTGGCAGTCAATACCAACTATGCTACGATGGTTACCACACCCAAGTACAGAAGCAGAAAGATAAAGTTCATACAGCTGACCGATGTTGACGAATATCAGGTGCTGGCGGTCATAGTACTTGAGGGTAACATAGTAAAGAACAGGATGTTCAGATCCGATGTTGCGTTAGTAAAAGAGGATGTACTTAAGCTTAACCTTGCACTCAATACCTTCTTACAGGGACTTGATATAGAAGAGATAAATATAGGCCTGGTACAAAAGCTTAAGAGCCAGGTGGGGGCTTATCAGGAGCTTGTATCCGAGATACTGGATGCGATAGCTACAGCTATTCAGGAAGAGGGCGACATAAGGGTATACACAAGCGGTGCAACAAACATCTTAAAGTATCCCGAGCTTTCAGATATGAATAAGGCGCGCGATATCCTTTCCACACTGGAAAACAAGGAAGAGCTTACACAGTTCGTCGAGACCGGAGATATACAGCCTGATGAAAAGCGAGGCATACAGGTTTATATCGGTGATGAGAACAAGGTTGATTCCATGAAGGACTGTTCGGTAGTAACAGCCACTTATGAAATAGAAGAAGGTATATACGGTAAGGTCGGCATCATAGGACCTAAGCGTATGGATTATGAAAGAGTAGTAGGAACCCTTCAGAATATGATGGGACAGTTAGACGATATATTTAAAAACAAGAAGCCATAGAAACCTCAAAACGGTGTTTCCGAATAAAAGGAGGCGGGCGATATGAAGGAGAAAAAATTTTTAAGAAATAAAAAGGAGCACAAAATGGCTGATATAAGGGAAAAGCTTCTAAAAGAGTCCATGGAAGCAGCCAAGAAAAAGGCAGAAGCCGAAGCTGAAGCAGCTGAGACA
>JAFZJK010000109.1 GCA_017553965.1 Lachnospiraceae bacterium
AGGCAGTTGGTATCCCCTCATGCATGGCTAAATGCATGGGACTTACAGCAGATGAGTTTAAACAGCTTTATCTGCTCACTTACAAGGCACTTAAAAATATGGAATCTATAGAAACGGAGGAATAGTATAATGGCAAATGTTTATGATTTTATTGTAAAGGACAGAAAAGGAAACGATGTATCACTTAAGAGTTATGAGGGTAAGGTGCTTCTTATAGTCAATACCGCGCTACAGGCTGTGGATTTACACCCCACTATAAGCTCTTAGAGGAAATGTACAAGGATTTAAAGGATAAGGGATTCGAGATCCTTGACTTCCCCAGCAATCAGTTTGCTAACCAGGCACCGGGCTCTGACGATGAGATCCACGAGTTCTGCTCTCTTAAGTACGGTACCGATTTCCCTCAGTTTAAAAAGATAGATGTTAACGGAGACAATGCCGATCCTCTGTTCGCATATCTTGCAACAGAAAAACCCTTCACCGGTTTTGGCAAAGGGCTGAAAAATGCAGCATTAAAGAAGTTCTCCGATATGAACAATAAAGCCTTTGGCGATAAGGCCTACATCAAATGGAATTTCACCAAGTTCCTCATCGATAGAGAAGGCAATATCGTAAGCAGGTTTGAACCTACCGAAAATATGGATAATGTACGTAAGGCTGTTGAAGAACTCCTTGGATAAACTGCTATTGACATTAAACCTCACTCGAGGGTTACATAAGGGCTGCGATTTGCAGCCCTTATTATATTTTATACTGCTTGCAGTTCTACCATGTGTGTATACAATCCTTTTTGCTCACAAAGAGAGTTATGTGTTCCTCTCTCTTTGATCTGTCCGTCAGAAACCACAAAGATCTTATCTGCATCCTTTATGGTCTTTAGCCTGTGAGCTATTACAAGCAGTGTTTTTCCCTTGCAAAGCTCTGAGATAGCCTCCTGTATTGCTCTCTCATCATCCAATGTTCAGTTGAAGCTGTGATCCACGAGGTAACCTTCTATCCCAACAACTATGACAAAGAAAAGGTCATAAATGAAATGACCGACCTCATCTGCAGATACTGTTTTGAATAAAGGACTGTATGGAAATTGCTCCAAACAGTCCTCAATATTTATTTCTGAAAATGTTTTCCGTAGTTATTCCAAAAGTATCCGTAGTCATCGTTTTTGGCGAATACAAAAGCATAGTGGGAATTTCTTTTTTCTTTCCTTAGTTGGCTAAGATACTCCGGTTGATAAGGTACAAAAAACTTTCTTTGATCGTATATTACTATCAGAGGAACTTCAAAAGCCCCCATTGCTTCAGGCTCGGTTTCTCCGGTATCAGCAAAATCTATCAGTCGTAGCGGTATTTTAACCAGCTCTGACATGAAGTGATCGGATATATCCGGCATGTTTTCATTTATTGAATTCAGGTAGTTTCGTACCCATTCCTCACCCATTCCTGCGGATGCATATTGCTCGGCAGAGTTAACAGTAGGAGAAAACATCGGTAAATTCACCTTCTTTCCGTATACAAGCTTTTTGATGGTTTCGGGCGACAGAAAGAATTCTTCAGCAATCTCCATGATGGACTTCCCTGCTGAATAACGGCTGCAGATCATGGCATTCCGCTTATTCAGTCTATCACGGTATCCGGAGGCTTCTCCCCAGCCCTTTCCTTTTTCGGTTCTGGGGATATATATTACTTTGCCCTCCGCATATTTTTGCACTTCCTCCAAGAGTTTTTCCGGAAGAATATCTTTCGCATTTTCGTATTTCATACTTTACCCTCTAATTATAATTTAGCCATACGTTCTTCTAACGCATTGATCGACCTTACAATCGATTCGCAGGATTCAAGATCATCGATAGATGCGTGCCATCTTAAAGTTCCGATACCTTTAAAGTATGCCATGCATAAAAAACGTTCTTTGAAGTTCTCAATCACGATATTTTTCTTCTTGGCATATTCATACAACTTTTCAGGTACTAAAAGATAAGGTTTGTTCAGGTCGAGGATTGCAAAATCCATCAAAAAGTCCATGATCCCCGCTCTTCCCCAGTCTGCACAGTATGTTTTTCCGTCATCGCCGACTATCATATTGCAGAAGAAGGTATTATTGTTGGCAAGATATCTGTGCTTTTCGCAATAAGGAGCAAGCTCTACCGCTCTCTCAGCTATGTCATAATAATACTCCTTTTCAAAGAAAGTAGTTCCAAACATCTGTGTCCAGTTCTTCCAATAACCTTCAGTCTTCTCGTTTATTACTTCATCACGTATGAATTCTTCCAAGGTACTGTAAGGAGCCTCGTTGTTTTCGTCAAACTCACCGTATCCGGATAACGATGAGATGTCAGTTGCTGCTATCTCAAAGATCATATCAAAGAAGTTCTCATAACACTTCTCAAACTCTTCGGGAGTAAGCTCATTGGCGTTTTTTCCCTTAGGACTCATCTCTATTTTGTCATTTGTAAGGTTTCTGATAAAAATATCTCTATTCATTATAATCATCCTCTTTTCTATATGCTGATTTGTGTTTTTCATGTAAAGCGCTTTTACATTTTATATAATATCATCGAAGTTCTAATTTGCATATAGAAAAAATTATTATAATCGAACTTTACCCTATTTGTGATTGATCCTATTTTCTTATTGACAAATACAATAATATGAGATATATTAGTTAGTGTCAGCTAACCGATGACAATTACAAAAGTTTTTTTTAAGCAGCAAAACAAAGAATCCTTCAAACCTCGATATCCATATGCCGCCAACGTATGGAAAGCAAGACTTCATAAGACATTTTTGAGACCAATCATTTTACTTCTAAACTGCTTATTAAAAATCTTCTGTAACTACAGGAACTACAAAAGCCCAGGTATTTTACCCGGGCTTTTTTCCTGTCTTAATATGTGAACGGTTCCACTGATTGACCGTCTATTGTTTTTAACCTAACGCAACATCCAACGCCATCATGAGTGTAAAACCGACCGAAAACATGATAACGCCTATATTTGAGTGCTCACCTTCCGACATCTCGGGGATAAGCTCTTCCACTACCACATACATCATGGCGCCGGCCGCAAAGCTTAACAAGTACGGCATAGCAGGTACAATAAGTCCTGCTGCAAGTAAGGTGAGCAGTGCTCCCACAGGTTCTACCGCTCCGGAAAGTGCACCAAGTAAAAATGCCTTTCCTTTGCTCTTCCCTTCCGCACAGAGCGGCATCGATATAATGGCTCCCTCAGGGAAATTCTGTATAGCTATACCAAGTGCCAGTGCCAATGCACCTCCCGATGTTATCGTAGCGTTTCCCGATATGAAGCCGGCATATACCACACCAACTGCCATACCTTCGGGTATGTTATGCAGTGTAACTGCCAGCACCATCATGGTTGTCTTTTTTAACTTTGCATGAGGGCCTTCCGACTTTTCTGCATTTAAATGAAGATGCGGGATCACGCTGTCCAAAATAAGCAGGAAAAGTACACCTATCCAGAACCCTATAAACGCAGGTAGGAATGAGAGCTTACC
>JAFZJK010000110.1 GCA_017553965.1 Lachnospiraceae bacterium
ACCGTCTGTGATGGAAATAACGTTGGTAGGTATGTATGCCGATACGTCACCGGCCTGTGTCTCGATGATGGGAAGAGCGGTAAGCGATCCGCCTCCGTGCTCTTTATCAAGCTTAGCTGCACGCTCAAGAAGTCTTGAATGCAGATAGAAAACATCACCGGGGTAAGCTTCACGTCCGGGGGGACGACGGATAAGTAGTGAGAGTGCACGATATGCAACCGCATGCTTACTTAAGTCATCATATATACAAAGAACGTGCTTTCCCTTGTACATGAAATACTCGCCCATAGCACAGCCCGAATAAGGAGCTATGTACTGAAGAGGGCTTGCTTCTGAAGCAGTAGCGGCTACAACGATGGTGTAATCCATAGCACCGTTCTTCTGAAGGTTTTCTACAAGGTTTGCTACGGTAGAACGCTTCTGGCCTATGGCTACATAGATACAGATAACATCCTTGCCCTTTTGGTTGATTATTGTATCGGTGGCGATGGTCGTCTTACCTGTCTGACGGTCACCGATGATAAGCTCACGCTGTCCGCGTCCGATGGGTATCATGGAGTCGATAGCCTTGATACCTGTCTGAAGAGGCTCGAAAACCGACTGTCTTTCACATATTCCGGGGGCAGGGGATTCGATTGCCCTAAAATCTGTGGTGGCTATGGGACCGGCACCGTCTATGGGTTGACCAAGTGCATTAACTACACGGCCGATCATCGCATCTCCTACGGGAACAGATACGACCTTGCCTGTTCTTTTAACCGTCTGTCCTTCACCGATATTGTCTCCTGAGCCGAATAATACGACTGAAACACTGTTTTCTTCGAGGTTCTGTGCCATACCGAAGCTACCGTCCTCAAACTCTAAGAGCTCGCCTGCCATACAGTTTATAAGACCGCTGGCTCTTGCTATACCATCACCGACGTTAAGTACGGTACCGGTTTCGTTCTGGCGTATCGTGTTTTCGTAGTATTTTATCTGACTGCGGATGACCTGGGATATTTCTTCGGGTTTTAATTGCATAATTCCATTCCATCCTTATAATTTTTTCGTATTACATAACAACTTCATCAAGCTTACGCTTAATGCCGGAAAGCCTTCCGGATACTGTTCCGTCAAGCTGTTTTCCGTCAAGCTCGACTTTAAGTCCTGCAAGCACTTTCGCATCCGTCTTAGTGGTAAGAGATATCTTCCTGCCGCTGATGGATTCAAGCTTTGCTTTGAGAGCTTTCAGCTGGCTGTCGGAGAGCGGAACCGCACTGGTAACAACAGCCTCTGAAATATTGTTATCTTCATTGTAACGCTTTGTGAATGTTTCACAGCAACCTTCGTATTCGCCTAACAGTCCGCGTTCACAAAGAAGCTTTATAAAAGAAACAAGATATTTTTCACATGAACCTCCGAAGGCCTTATCGATAAGACCCAGACGCTCAACCTTCTTTATGGAAGGCTCTGAAAGCAAACGTATATAATCGGGATTGTCCCTCAGTATCTGCTTTATGGCAAGCATCTGTTCACGTATGGGTTCAGTGATCTTTTCTTCGACAGCGAGATCGTACAGACTGCTGCCGTATACACGTGAACGTTCAGTCATACTTTATACGCTCCCTACGTTGTTGATGAAATCATCGATCAGTTTAGCGTGATCCTTTTCATCTATCTCGCGCTCGATGACCTTTCCGGCTATTTCCATAGCCATGCTTCCGATCTCGTCCTTGAGCTCGTTTACTGCTTTACGTCTTTCCTGAGCTATATCAGCCTCGGCCTTCTGCTTGATGGCAGCGGCCTGGGAGTTAGCTTCTTTAAGTAACTCGTCGCTCTTAGCGGTGGCATTCTTTTGAGCTGTAGCAAGAAGTTCGTTGGCTTTTTCCTTAGCCTCGAGCATGTTCTGCTCGTACTCGGTCTTGATGGCTGCCGCCTCCTGCTTAGCTTCCTCTGCCTCCCTGATATCGGCATCAGCCTTTGCCTGCCTCTTTGCCAATATCTCCCTTACGGGTTTAAAGAGAAACTTCTTTATCAAAAGCATCTGTATGAAAAGGTTACAAATCTGCGCTATAAATGTCCAATTGATCGTTACCAGATCCTGCGTTGCAGCTTCTGCTAAGAATAATGGCTGTAACATCTTTATAACCTCCTTATGTAAAACTTTACACCTTGTGATCGTGTTTTATTAAAGTTTTCCCATAAAGAGTCCGGGTGCTACGAATATAAGCAGGATACCGGTAACGAAACCGTAAATACCCGTCGTTTCTGCGATAGCACAACCAAGGATCATGGTAGAAGTTACATCACTCTTGCACTCGGGCTGACGTCCGATAGCTTCAAGAGCCTTAGAAACGGCATTACCTTCACCGATACCGGGGCCGATACCTGCGATAAGCGCAAGACCTGCACCGATTGCACAACCTGCAAGTGCGATACCTTTTGCTAAAACCTGAAATGCATTGAAATCCATAAAAATTTCCTCCATAGTATATGTTTTTGTTTATTGATTACTTTGTTAATTGTGTTTCCGGGATGTACCGGAAACTTTTAAAGCTTACCCTTCTGCGGCAGACGAAATGTATTTTGTCGTCAGCATACAGAATATGAATGCCTGCATGACACCCGAGAACCAGTCGAAGTAGACTGAAAGTACGGCCGGTATACCTACATCTAGGAACGGTATGCCTGAAAGAACTTCACCGAGCGCTCCCGGCAGCAGACCGAACAGTGCCGCACTCGCAGCAGCCAGGGCTGCGTAGATCAGCGAGTTGATAACCAGACCGGAAAGTATGTTTCCGAAATGACGGCACGCCATACCGATGGGAGTTGCAAGCTCCGACAGGATGTTAAACGGTGTCATGACCGCTATGGGCTCCGTATATCCTTTCAGATATCCTCCAAAGCCGCTCGCTTTGATTTTCTGATGCGTGATCATGATAAAGACCACTATTGCCCATGCAGCTTCCGTATTTATGTCCGCCGTGGGGCTTCTTACCCCCAGGAGACTGATAAGGTTTGAAAAAATACTTGTGGCAAACAGTGCTGTAACAAAGGGGATGAATTTCTTAAAATTCTGTCCCATGTTGCCGAGCGTAAAGTTGTCGGCAAGCTCAACCAGCCATTCGGCGACAGCCTGTCGTTTGCTGATCTTTTCGACCTTTAGATTACGTGTCAGGAAAATACAGAGTCCGGTGATGATGATCATGACTATCCAGCTGATCAGCATCGTTTCGTTGATCTCTATTTTACTGCCGAGCAAGGGCACTTCAAAAGGAAGATCGATGGTCCAGTAGACTTTAGGACCGACTATGTTAATGTCCATCTTTTATCTGCTCCACCTCCTTCTTTAGTATTTTTTAAATATGATAGACGCCAGCTTTATCCCGAATGAGGGGAAAAGCAACGGTACTATGCCGGTAATGTAGTTGAAACAGGGTACCAGGATCGCTATCACGATCCATGCTATCTGCATGAGATAGCGGTAAGTATAACTTAGTTTAAGTCTGTTACGTGCCCGGTCGGGATTCGTATCTGAAGCGACCTTTTGCACTGTAAGCCCCATCAGGAAAAAATTAAGTACGGCTATGAAGCCTCCGCCGACACCGCCTAAGGCAACACGCCAGTAGGCAAAATCGGGAGTTTCCTTCATCTCGGGGAAGATCTGCATAAGCAGGAAGACCACTCCGAACAGTATCACCAAACCGATGATCACGTAGATAATGACGTTTTTAACCTCTTTTGCCAGAGCAGGGGAGATCTTATCTTTTGTCGGATATCCTCCGGGGTCTGCCGCTGTCTGCACAGGGTCGCTGTCATCGAGGTCGTTTAGGAGGCTTTCGCTCGAGAGCACTTCCTCTTCCTGTTTGACAATTGTGTCTTTATTTATTTCGCTCATAAAACTCCGTCACTGGTGCTGATTGAAAGACACCTTCTTTTTTTCTTCTTCCTTTTTTGCCTTTTTGGTCTCGGACAGGTAAAATTTGTAACCGGACATGAAAGCAGCTCCGATCCCAAGGATGAGACCGGGGATGAAAATCCATTCGCCCACACCGCACTTATCGGTCAGAAACCAGCAGGCAAGGCCGCAAAGTATTATGGGGATGATGATATTCAGCCCCAATTGACCGAGCATGGATATATTTTTTAATATGTAGGAAAAGTTTTTCATAATGCTCCGAAAATGACAAAAAATCCAATAAAAACAAATTCTAAACTATCATAGCATAAAATCAGATTTTTTTCAAGTAAAGATGAAGAAAGAAACAAAAATACCAGGCATGTTTTATTTGTAACATCTCGTAATATACTTGTAAAATAAAACGTTTGACGATTACATAACTGTAAAACGCTTTATCTTTCGGAGCCTTTCGGCAACATGTACAAGCCCGAACAAAGTTTTGCTGTCTGCCTTATGCATATTTACGTAAAAAGATAAAAAAGTAGTTGACAAAACGTCAAATTAATAATATTATTGTAGAGAACCATAAAACGATTTACTAAATTTGTGCTCATAAATCGAACCAGAAGGGATATTATAGTAACATGGGTAAGCATACACAAGGACAGGATATTTTCGCAGAATCCGCTAAAAGAAAGAAGAGAAGAGGAAAAGTAGAGTTCCTATATATACTTCCCTTTGTTCTTTTGGTAGCGGTTTTCTCATACTATCCGCTGTACGGCTGGATATATGCATTCTTTGACTACAAGCCCCCGTTCCCTTTGGAGTGGAAAAATTTCGTAGGACTTAAATGGTTTAAGTCCATGGTGGAGAATGAGGTAAAGGTTAAACAGCTGCTGGGCGTTATACGTAACACCTTCGCCATGAGCGGTATCAGCCTTATATTCTCATGGTTCCCGATGATCTTCGCTATATTCCTTAACGAGATCAAATGTACTCCGTTCAAGAAGTTCGTACAGACTGTTAC
>JAFZJK010000111.1 GCA_017553965.1 Lachnospiraceae bacterium
CTGCCGCCTCCTGTTCGTTAATTGTATAAAACGAATTAAATATCAATATGGCAGCTATCACTATTATCACTGCCCATTTGATCAGTCCCTTGTATTCATCAAGGTTTGGATAATTTGATCTCATGCATTTTCCTTTGATGCAGGTGTGTATTCGGAATGCCCCCTGCTTTTGCATTCTCGAAAGAACTCTGTGCGTGTTGCTATATTAACCATGTTTTATTAAAAACCCGGATCACGATGCGGTCATGTCAGGGAACCTAAATACCTGTTCCTCCTCGTCATCATCCATGGTCAAAGTATACTTTTTAGTTACATAACCGTCTTTTTTAAGCTCCAGTGTGACTGTGCCTGAAGGTTTATCTATAGTCAGGCGGCCTCCGCTGATCCTGCCCTTATATATTCCGTCTATGTATACATCTGCCCCGTCCGAACAGTATACAGTAAGCTTCCCGCTGCCTGTTTTTACCGGAGTTACCGTATCTTCCTCGTCTCCGTCTATTACCTCTATATTCCCGTTATCTCCGTCATCAGTAGTTGTATCCGGGATGACAACATCATTGTAGTCATCCGGGATATCGGGATTTTTTATCGGGGTCGGAGTAGCTGCAGCTGTAGGAATAGGTGTAGCTGTCACCGTATCGGAAGTCTCCTCTTCATATATGATATCTTCCGGGATTATCTCCGGTGCCTCTGAAAGAGTGATATTCTTAGTCAGACCTTCTTTACCAACCTCAATGGTTCCCTTATATCCGTTATAGCCTCCGAGTTCGACCTCTATATCATGTGTCCCAAGTGTCAGCTGAAGTGCTCCTGTAAAATCGGTCCTCACACCGTCCACAAACAAGTCGCTTTCCTTAGGACTTATATTTAATGTGACGTCCCCGTATTCCACAGGCTCAGGTCCGTACGGCTCAAGATCAAAGCACGTTATTTCATCCCTGTTTATCTTGATCACAGCATCTGCCGAAAGTCCGTTATTTTCAATATTTATTTCGTATTCTCCTTCTCTTAGCACGAGCTTAAGGTCTTCCTCGACCACAGCTGTTTTTCCGAGACCGAAATAAATATTTCCTCCGTCATATGCTTCGATATTCTGTAACGTCAGATACCCATGTCCGGTATTAACCTTGATCAGATACACATAATCCCCTATACCATACAGATCAAGTATATCAGTCCCGTTAATGACCAGCGTACTTATATCGGTAAACTCATCCCCGTTAAGTACCTGCATGCTGCCCGCGATATGATACAAGCTGCTGCCCGTCTCAATCTTTCCGAGTTCTTCATCTATCCTGATATTTTCCACATTTTTATAGGTCCAGACACTGTCAAGCCCCATAAGTGCCGCCAGTTTTCCGTCTTCATCCGTGCGGATCTTTACAATATTGCCCTTTTGCAGCACTCCTGCCGATACAGCCCTGCCGCTTTTGGTCCTGATATCCGAGCCCCCGGTAAAAATGATCCCTTGTTCTTCCCCGGTTTCCAGGTTTTTAACTATCAACAGGGACGAATCAAGTTCTACCCCGAGGATCATAACATTGGTCCAGATCTCCTCCTCTTCCTTAACGGGTACCTGTGATACAACATTATTGTTTTTCCCGCCGGAAGGTTTGGTATCATCTTTACTGAGTGCGTATATAACCGAAATGATAATGATACCCAACGCCAGAACAGAGCACAGTATCATGGTCTTTTTATAATCCGATCTACCGCCCATTCAAGTCCTCCATATTACACTAACTTGCTCTTAGGTTACTCTTTAAATCCTGCCATCTTAAGCAGTTCATCCCTTAGATTTTTTTGAGGATCAATAAGTACCTTTTCCAAAAGCTGATTCAAGATTTTTCCTATCTCTGTTCCCGTGCAGAAGCCACACTCTATCAGATCTTTTCCGTTTACCGCCAGCTCCTTTAACGAGGTGCATTCATTTCTTGTCCGGATACCTTCTATTTCTGATCTTAATTCGGATACTTCTGTAGTTTCGGTACCTTTAGCGACTGTCACTGCCTCCATGAAGCTTAAGTAATCATCCGTGTTTTCCCAGCCGAGCCGGTTTACGAGCCTTCTGCAGCGTATCTTTATACTCTCGTCGAGACTGCCCGGTAAACCTGCCTGTATTGTTTTTACAAACAAAACCGTTTTGTCCTTTGTTTTATTGTCAAACTTAAGCCTGTGAAGTATTTGGGCTGTAAGTATTCCAGGCTCACCTTCTCCGGCACCTGTTTCTACCGCATAACCTATTAGAGCCCATCTGACCGACAGCTCACATGAACTTACCTCAAGTGCTGTTTTCAAGAACGCAGGATCTGCTTTTTCAAGCTCGGGGAATATAACCTTATCAAGCCCCATGGTTGTAAGCAGATTTATATGCCCCGGATTTACCGACATAAGTGTTTTATCGATCTCTGTCTTTATCCTCTCAGCACTGACTAAAGCAAGTTTATCCTTTAGCTTCTCGGCTGCAAGGTATGTTTTTTCTTCTATATCAAATCCAAGCTGAGCCGAAAACCTTACTGCACGCAGTATCCGGAGTGCATCTTCATCAAAACGTTCCTCCGGTACTCCTACACATCTTATGATCTTATTATCAAGATCTTCTATTCCGCCGAAAAGGTCCTTTATACCACTCTCCTCATTATACACAAGAGCATTTATCGTAAAGTCCCTTCTTTTAAGATCCTCATCAAGGCTTGCCGTAAATGATACATTTTCAGGATGTCTGCCATCCGTATATTTTCCGTCAACTCTGTAAGTGGTAACCTCATACCCTTCGTTTTTTATGAGCACGGTTACCGTCCCATGCTTTATACCGGTATCTACCGTACGTGGAAACAATCTTTTTACATCTAAAGGAAGTGCCGATGTCGTCACATCCCAATCCTTAGGAAGCTTTCCAAGCAGGCAGTCTCTTACACAGCCGCCCACTGCATATGCTTCATATCCTGATGAGCGCAGTACATTCAAGATGTTTTTTACATCTTCAGGCAGATCTATATGAATCATATCCGGCCTCCTTTCTTGATTTTACCGTATCGGGCATATTGCCTTTTATACTATTTAGTGGTATCATAATTAAGTGCCTGGATAACAGGCATTATGAACTTCGAAAGGCAAAGTTTGAACATGAAAGAAACCAATAAAGTATACAAGCTGTCCATTTTATATATGCTGTCCAAAGTAGATATGCCGCTTACCACAAACCGGCTCAGTTTTTTCCTGCTCAAGGACGACTATACCGATTATTTCACATTCCAGCAGGATCTGGGTGAACTCCTTCATGACGGATACATCCTTAGTACCGAAAGCCACGGAAAAACCCTGTATACCATATCTCCCGAAGGAAGAAATGCCATAACTCTTCTTTCAAATGAGATATCTGAGCCCATGAAAAGGGATATCGAAGCATACATTAAAGAAAACAAGTTCTCCATGTATGAGGATTATTCCGTACAGAGCAAATTCTACCAGTTTGGTTTAAACCAATATATCTCAAATCTCTATATCGAAGAAAACGGTGTAAAGATCCTGGAGATGAACATAAACTCAACCACCGAAGAAGTCGCCGAAAAGATATGCTCAAGTTGGAAAAATGCCAGCGAAGAGCTGTATCCCATGATCATTGGCCGTCTGCTGAAATAGTATCAGGAGCTTCTTCCGGCTTCATCATTTCTTCCATAAGTGCCCATATATCATCCCTTCCCTGCTTTGTTTCTGCGGAGAACGGGATGATTTTTGTATCAGTTGGAGCTTTTAATGCCTTTCTGATAACCGATACCTGATGCTGAACCTGGGATCTGCTGATCTTATCGGCCTTGGTGCATATTATCACCGGCGTAAAACCGTTAGCCACTACCCACTCATACATGGTAATGTCATTCTCTCCCGGGTCATGTCTTATATCTATAAGCAAAAAGACTGTCTTTAATACCTTAGAAGTCCTAAGGTACTTTTCTATCATCTTGCCCCATTTCGCTTTTATCTCTTTTGAAACCTTGGCATAACCGTATCCGGGCAGATCCACACAATAAAAGGCATCATTAACCTTATAATAATTTATGGTCTGTGTCTTTCCCGGCTGCCCTGAAGTCCTGGCCAGATTCTTACGCATCATAAGTGCATTAATAAGGGATGACTTACCCACATTCGATTTTCCGGAAAACGCAAACTCCGGAAGGGTATTCTTCGGCAGGGTACTCGTAATACCGCACACCGTCTCTAATTCTGCTTTCTTGATTATCATATATATTCACCTATATAAAAATGGACCAACTCTTATCCCAAATAAGGTAGCGGCACGGGTATGGCATAATCTTAATATCTTAAATCACTGTAAAACCCAAGGCTCGTGACGTACGGCACGAGGATCATGCCCACAAGTGTGCATGATGTCATACGCTCTTACTGAGCATATGACGAATGATGCCACGGCTCCGTTTTGCGAAGCAAAATGGAGTATCTACAATTTGGTATACATTCGTCCGGGATGCTGCCCAGACAGAGCCGCCAAAACATCATTTATGATATTAAGATAGGGGCTACCGCATTAATGCGACAGCCCCCCATTTTATGAAACCTGTGCTTTTTTCTTAGTCCTGTTTCTTAAAACCGGTTTTCTCTTAAGACCGTCCGGAAGATATACAAGCTGCGGTTTTTCGTTACCTAAAGCTGCTTCTTTGGTAATAATGCATTTCTGTAC
>JAFZJK010000112.1 GCA_017553965.1 Lachnospiraceae bacterium
CTACAGGTCTGAAACCGATGTCCCGGAGAAACTTTTGGATAAACTTACTTTATTTATCGATATGGTCCTTATCGAAGGCGTGGTGGACGAGTTTGAGTGTGCCGCACGAGAGGGCGAAGAAGTAGACCCGGAGGATATCGACGATTATGTGAAATGCCTGGTAGAAGATATTCCTTACGCCGGAGTAGGAGTGGATTTATGAACATAATAGAAGATATGGATAAAAAAGAAAAAGAACGGTTATTTAATGAACTGCATCCCGGTTTTTTTGACAGGGAATATGTACGAAAAATTCCGGAGAATGAAGTAGCAACAGAGCTAATGATGTATTTGGAAGATTTTGATCCGGAATGCTATAATAAAGCATTTCCGGAAAACATTACATTTGGATTTTATAACGGTGACATTAACGAACTAAAGGAAAAAGTAAGAAGTGTAGTTGAGCATTGGACGCAGTTCTTTAATGAGAAAACTTTGGTTTACTGTGGTTTCTTGGATGGAAAGGTAGTAAGCTTCTGTATAATCGAAGATTATGGGGAGCATGAAGTAAACGGTTCTAAAGCGAGGATAGGTGCCCCCGGATGCGTAGGGACTCTTGAAGAGTACCGTAACCGCGGGATCGGGCTCACCATGATCAGAAACGTAACTCAGATACTTAAAGAAGAAGGATATGAATACAGTTATATCCATTACACCTTTGAACCGCAGTGGTATTCTAAGGCCGGTTATAAGACATTTGTCAGGTGGAATTGTAAAGGATTTATCTAGCAGGAGGGTATACAGATATGGATAATCTTGACGGCAAAATTGCAATAGTAACAGGAGCAAATTCGGGAATGGGCATGGCTACTGTTGAGGCTCTGAGTGATAAAGGAGCTACGGTCATCATGCTTTGCAGAAGTGAAGAGAGAGGTAAAGAGGCTATTTTAAAGCTTACAGAAAATAAGGAAAGAAACCTCGATCTTATCCTTTGTGATCTTGGAGACTACGAGTCTATCAGGAACTTTGCAAAGGCCGTTAAGGAAAAATATGACCATATAGATATACTTGTGAATAATGCAGGGTTTATATCACTAGATAGACAGGAAACTAAGGAAGGTTTAGAGCGACAGTTCGGTATAAATCATATCGGACACTTCCTGCTTACAAAAGAACTTTTGGAATTGATGGGAAAAGGCTCGAGAATAGTAAATGTTGCATCGGGCGCTCACAAAACCGGAAAGATACATTTTGACGACATAAATCTCACAAAGGGATTTAATGTAATAAAGGCTTATTCACAGAGTAAGCTTGCAAATGTGCTTTTTACCAGGGAACTGGCGAGACGCGTTGCAGACAGAGGTATTACGGTCAACTGCTGTCATCCCGGTGCTGTGGCTACAAACATCGGGATTGACAGAGATACCGGATTTGGGAAGACGATAACGGGTTTACTTAAGCCCTTCTTCCAGACACCGATGGAAGGTGCGAGAACCGCTATTTTTCTTGCATCGGACAAATCTGTGGAAAACATTACGGGAGGCTATTTTTATAAGTGTAAGATAGCTAAATCCTCCAAACGTTCCAAGAGTAAAAAGCTGGCTAAAAAACTGTTTGAACTAAGTGAAAAGCTTGTAAGTGATGAACCTTGATCTTTGTATGAAGAAAGGGAAAAATGATTACAATAAAAGAAACAACGTATGATGATATTAAGAATATACAGAGCCTTTGGGCTGATGCGGATGTAATGAAATATATCTGGCCCGGTGGATTACAGGAAACTTTAGAAGGCGTAAAAGAATGGGTGGATAGGGAAATTTTAAAAAGACCTATGGGAAACCACTATTCTATATATGAAGATGGCAAATACTGCGGGGAGACTGCATACAGTATTGATGAAGATACTCACAGTGCATCTTTAGATATTAAGCTTTTTGAGTTTGCCAGAGGACGGGGGATCGCAACCAAAGCGTTATCTCATTCAATTGAAGAGGCTTTTAAGAATGGTGCAGAAACATTGTGGGTGGATCCTCACCCGGCAAACAGTAAAGCGTTAGCCTTATACGAAAGACTGGGTTTTGTACGTAAAGATATGCCTGTGCATGTTATAGCGATGGGAGAAGACCCGAATGTTTATGCATATATGGAATTACGAAAAGAATTATGGCAAGGTAAAGTTTGAAAGAAAACTTTCAAACTTTCATCGGTGCCGCGGCAGGCACGGCACCGATGGGTAACCATGCCTGCGGCAAGGTACAAAAAATGAAAAATAAATTTTTAGCAGTATTTAGTGGATTTCCGGACCATCATTTTTCGGAAGAAATAACAAATAGATTTCGCACGGAGCTTACGCAAAGAAAGAGCATTGTTTTTATCACTGCTTGCCCGCTTGACTTTGAGCAAAATGACGATGATTGCGACGGTATGCACGAGATGTTCGCGGAGCAGGGCTTAGCATATGATAAACACACTGTAATAGACAAAAGAACAGACCCTTCTGTGGCCAAAGAACTTGTGGAAAATGCCGACGCTATATTCCTTATGGGTGGTGGTGTGTGCGAGGAACAGCTAGA
>JAFZJK010000113.1 GCA_017553965.1 Lachnospiraceae bacterium
GGTCCGACTTCAACTTCTTCATAGCTGTCGTTGTCAAGAAACTGACCGGTTCCTGCGGATACAGGCATATCATAGAGATTGAGTAACCTGACAGGCTGCAGGATACGGACAGGTGTTGCCTGATACTTTTCGGAGCCCTTCAGCAGGTCAATGTAATTAAGTGCCATCGCCTTGCCTTCTTCGTTTAGCTCGGCCATAGGATCGTCCGGATTGTATCCTCCTATAAACTGATTGAAGATATCTGTGATCCCGAGGATCTTGCACATCGCAAGAAACTGTACTGCGTTTGGAATGCTGTTACCGGTCTCCCAGGTGCTGTATGCTGCAGGCTTGGTAGGGATTCCCATTCCGGTAAGCTTATCGCAGATATCCTGTTGTGAGTATTTCAGGTTTTTCCGATATGCTGCAAATATGTTTCCGATATTGTCCATAAGTGACCTCTTTCTAAGTGCGGGATACAGCCCACACGTCTGTGAATCTAATATACTTCATAGGGCGGATAAAATCAATAGGAAAATCTAATATAAATAGAAAACGGAAACATGTTTCTATTGAAATCAAATTAGACTTGTTTTATATTAGATACTCGTAAGGGGTACACGTACTGGCCGGCCGGCAGAATGATACCCCATACACAAGTAACTTTTGGGGAAGGGGCTTGCGGACCACGCTAACCTTCGGCGGTCGGAACTTGGTTCGCTGCTTTTTGGGGATGGAGGTAATGAACATGCCTATGATTGTTTACACGCGTAGGAGGATATGAACTATCTTCTTTCTGCGCAGGAAGAAAAACTGAATAGAGAGGTTTTCAGTGAGCTGCCCGGACCTCGGGGTATTATAGTCAGCTCACTTTGCGGATCGACTAATCAACGTTTCGCAGTAATCTGTAAAGGTGACTTTCCCTTTCCTTTTCAGACTTCAGATCAAATTGATGAATTGGAGGTGAAGAGCCGAATGCAGGCGATTGATTTTTATTGCAAGAAGTGCAGGAAATCCATGCGGATCTCATATGCACTGACCGGAGACAGGACGGCTCCGGCTATGAACGGCATCATGATAAAATGCCATACTCACAAATGTACCAGAGTAGTGACCCTCAAGAATTTTACAGAGGGGCAGATTGCCGAGAGAACGGATGCTCTCGGAAAGTGCTACTTATAAGCTTTAGCAATCAGGACGAAATCAAGCGTGCATGACACGCATAATTACAACTAAATGAGGGCTTCATGATATGGGGGCATGACCCACCGCGGACGCATGAAAAGATAACCGGTAAAACGGAGTCTTTTCGTGCGTTTTGTTTATTGTAACGGACACAACAGTACATCTCTTTTTTCCGGTTCGCCCGGAAAGAAGGAGAAGATGAACATATCTATTAAGGAAGAAACATTAGGACAGCGGATCAGAGCACAGCGTATCAGGCTTGGAATGACCCAGGAGGAACTGGCAGAGGAGATGAATACCACCAAGAGCATGATCTCTTATTATGAGAATGATCACGGGGATATGAAACAGAGCATGATCGCTGAGTTCGCTAAGGTTCTGGGGACTACGGTTGAGTATCTGGTGTGCGGCGTGATAAAGGAAGGCAGCCCGGATGCGTCCTCTGCGGAGATGCTGCAGCTGTTTTCTTCGATGGACGACCGGACGAAGGAGATCATGCTGATCCAGATGAGAGCGTTGGTGAAAGGGGGATGCTGAACATTCTTCCGATTGAAAAGCCAACATTCTTCCGATTCAAAACCTCACATTCTTCCGGTTCAAGGTTGATTTTTCTTCCGATTTAGGGTAAAATACTTTAAAAAGATAAGGAGCGAACGCCTGAATGAGTGAGAAAGAGTATATCAGCAGAATATTTGACGGGATTGTTGAATTTACCCTTAAGAGTAAAGGCGCACTGGTGATAGTCGGGCCTAAATGGTGCGGAAAATCTACTACGGCAAAGAGATATGCCAGGACGGTCATCGACCTGATGCCGCTTGAATCAAGGAATGAATATATAGAACTGGCGAAGATATCACCGGAAAACTTTTTAAACTATGGCCCCAAGCCGATACTGGTCGATGAGTGGCAGCATGTATCATTTATCTGGGATCAGGTAAAGTATGAAGTCGATAAAACTGGAGATTTCGGACAGTATATCCTGACCGGCAGCGTGACGGATAAGAGCAGGACTGAACTGGACGATGAAAGCAGCAGACATACCGGAAACGGGAGGATCATACGAAAAATGATGCGTACCATGTCTCTTTACGAAACGGGAGACAGTAACGGTACCGTATCACTGCTGGATCTTAAAAATGGTAAATTTTCCAAGGCAATGTCAAAGAAAGACATAAACGATTATGCTTATTATGTCTGCAGAGGGGGATGGCCGGTCGCCATAGGCAAGGACAGGGATGTATCTCTGGCACAGGCAAGGGATTATTACGAAGTTGTCGTTACGGATGATATCTTCTCATTGAAAGACATCCCTCTGAAGAAGGACGAACAGAAAGCAAGGAAACTTATGCGTTCCTACGCCAGAAATGTTTCCATAGCTGCGGCTGATACAACGCTTTTGGAGGATTGTGCCGGAAGTGATGATACATTTGATAAGGATGTATTTGCGAAATACCTGAATGCTCTCAGAAATCTGTATGTTATAGAGGAACTTCCTGCGTGGAATCCGAACCTCAGAAGCCAGGCAGCCATCAGGACAAAAGAGACAAGGCATTTTACGGACCCTTCCATCGGTGCTGCAGCTTTAGGCATAACTCCGGAGGGGATATTTAAGGATATAACAACATTCGGATTGCTGTTTGAATCGCTGGTAGTGCATGATCTAAGAGTATATGCTGATGCGATTGGAGCCCATGTTTATAAGTACCGTGATTCAAAAAAACGTGAGGCGGATGCCGTGCTTCA
The DNA here is from genome assembly GCA_017553965.1 of Lachnospiraceae bacterium. Next base: position 2,908 of record JAFZJK010000113.1, read on the forward strand.
GTTTGCGGACGGTTCATGGGCGCTTGTTGAGGTAAAACTCGGTGGAGAAGATGATATCAGGAAAGCGGCCGATAACTTGATCAGGATTGCTGATGATATCGACCGTGAACGGACGGGAAAGCCGGCATTTCTTATGGTTGTTACAAAAAATAAGGTGGCATATCAGATGGAGAACGGAGTTTATGTTGTTCCGCTATGCTGTCTTAAAGATTAACAATTGAATATTCATATTTTGGTATGATAAAACAGGAGGATCTCGTAACAGAGATCCTTTTTCTTTTGCGCCAAGGTTCGATATTTTCGAACCCAAAGTTCGAAATTCTATGGAACGACTTTTTACATAGAGTTCCGTAGAATTGCATGTGTAAGCAAGAGGTGACGCAAGCCGGCAAGCCTAACCTCCAAGAAAGAAAATGGAGGTGCGAACATGTGCATTACAGAAGATAAGTTAGTGGAAAGCTACGGGAAAGCAACTCCCCGCGAACGCTTCCGACTGATCTACAAGAACTACAGTATCTTTCCACAGCTGGTGGACTGCTACGAAATCGGACTGTTCAACCGGATCCTCTTTGAGGTCGAATACAACAGACGGAAGAAAAATGATGACGACCTGGGCGTGAGGATTCAGACCAGTCATCGCAGCGATCCAACAGCCGCAAAAGCGATTGAGCACATCATGATCCGCGATGCCATCGAGGAGTGCAATTTCTCCGGGAACATCTTGAAGGAAACCGATGATCCCGAGAAGCATAAGCGGGACATCCTGACGATCCATATGATGCGCAGGGAATACGAGGTCTTTGATACAAGCCTCAAGGCACTTCCCCTGGCGGAATTCAAGATCACCTACAGTCATCTGCATGACGGGAGAAAGCTCGTAGAGATCGCGGAGGAAGAAGATAAGGCGTATCAGACGATCCTTAATATCGTATCGAAAACAAGAAAAAAGCTGGAAGGCAAGACGATTGCTTTCTTCAGGGAAACCATACAGGAGGGTTAGATCATGGGATATAAGAGAAAAGAATATGAGAATATGGAAGGCCTCTTTACGAATGGCAAGAAGAAGTTCGTGAAATATGATGAGGGTGCAGCGATGTACTCCATGGGAATCCATGCATTTACCGAACTTGCCAAAGAAGCGAAAGCAATCTACCGCATCAGGAGGATCGTTCTGGTAAATACAGAGATCATCGACGAGTATATGGAGAACTTCAGAGACATTTAATGGAACAGTATGGAATGAAAATAAGATGCACGGCTTTCAAAAAAATACATTGATTTTTTGTGGGGCATTAAATATAATGTGAGTAGAGATCTGAAGGGAGCAGGAAGATGGCAAAACGCGGAAGGCCTACGGTAGAAGACAAAAAGTACATTAAGGTTGGCTTCAGAGTCACCGAAGCGGAACGCGACAGACTTTTGGCATACTGCGAGAAGATGAATCTCACCCAAGCACAGGTCTTTAAGGAAGCACTTGAGCTCCTTTACAAGACCAAACCCTAAGAAAGCTGTGCCTCTCCAAAAAGGAGGTAAACAGATTGGCACAGAGCAGGAAGGACTCCCGCGGCTATGCGCTCAGAAGCGGTGAGTGTCAACGGGCAGACGGACGCTATTCGTATTCTTACACTGACAGAAACAGAAAGCGTCACACCGTCTACGGAAAAGATCTCGTGGAACTTCGAAAAAAGGAACAGCAGATCAGACGTGATCTGGAGGATGGACTGGATCCCCAGAGAGCAGAGCGTGTTACAGTCAACGAGGTATTTGATTCGTACATCAAACAGAAATACGACCTCAAGCCTACGACCAGGACGAATTACGTTTATACCTATGACCACTATGTCAGGGAGACTTTCGGAAAGCGGCGGTTGATACAGGTTCGTTATACGGATGTAAGGGAATACTACTATTCTCTTTTATTAGAAGAGAAACTTTCCCCGGCAACAGTCGATAACGTTCATACCGTGCTTCATCCGGCGTTCCAGATGGCAGTCCGTGACGGACTCATCCGTGTAAATCCGGCAGCCGGAGTTCTCGGAGAGATCAAGAAGAGTCATGTATGGGTTAAGACCAAGCGTAAGTCGCTCACGGTACCTGAGCAGAAAGCATTCATGAACTACCTTTATTCCAACCATCAGTATCAGGGATGGAAACCGGTCATAACAGTTTTGATCGGAAGCGGGATGAGGATCGGAGAGTGCCTTGGCCTCAGATGGGAGGATCTGGATTTCGAAAACAGGATCATCGATATCAATCACAGCCTTGTACACCGCAAGGTGGATGATTCGGGAACCAACTTCCACATCAACACTCCGAAGACGGAGGCAGGATGTCGCAGGATCCCGATGATCGGGGAAGTGTATGATGCATTCCTGGAGGAATATCAGATCCAGCAGATCACCGGCTTTTGCACGCAGGAGATCGATGGTTATTCAGGGTTCGTATTTGCAAGTTCCGGTGGAACGATAACGATACCTTCAGAAGTGAATCATGCGATCCACAACATCACGGCAGACTATAATAAAGAAGAGACTGCCAATGCGAAGAGAGAAAAGAGAGAGCCTCTGCTCCTTCCGGACTTCTCCGCACACCACTTGAGACACACCTTCTGTACCAGACTTTGCGAGAATGAAAGCAACATCAAGGTGATACAGTCAGTCATGGGCCATAAGGATGTTCAGACTACTTTGGATATCTACGCTGACTGCACCGAGGATAAGAAGAAGTAAGTCATCAAGAACATGGAAGATAAGATTTTTGTATTGTAAAAGTGCCTGTGAAAACAGTGCATATTTTTCACACAAAATACCATACGTCTTAGTCCATAGAACAACCGTCTTTTTAGGTTTGACGCACCTGGTACCA
>JAFZJK010000114.1 GCA_017553965.1 Lachnospiraceae bacterium
AAAGGTTATAGACCTATGCCCAGAATCGGTGCTGCCGGGTATCATGAGCCACAATCTGCCGCTTTCTGCATCATAATCATACTCATACGAAGAACAGCTGTTGTATACAGTTGTAAATACTCTGTTTTGTATGGAGTAAGCTGTAGCATTTATTAATTCAGCTCTTATATCACCACTCGTCTCCTTGTCAAATACACGGTAATTGTGATATGCATCCCTATAGGAATTATTATCGTAGACACTTGTAATTGCATCCGGTTCATTGGGACTTCTGTCATAATATGTGATACGTCTTACCTTACCGCAGGTTTCACAGTACCATGTTCTTGCATTGCCCGACCCGAATCCGTAATAATCATGTGTCCTTTCCGAACCGGAACACGCTCCGGTAAATGTCTTTGCCGCATCTTCCTGTACAAAAGAAGGGATGTAACACTTACCGTCCTCCGACTCTATCTCCACTTCTATCCGGACCGGCAGAGCCCATGCAAGCTCCCCGTTTATCCCGTGCCAGTACAGGCTCTTTCCGTTAAAGAAATCCTTTTCTATTACTTCCTTAACCACATCCCCGCTCTCGGTATCCATATATTTTAGTACCAGTGTATTCTGTGCAGACTGTTCACGGCAGAGTACAAAGACGGTATAATAACCACCGTTCTCTTTTGTCTGAAATTCAACACTAAAGTCCGTACCTTTATTCAGGCTCCCGGGGGCATCACCGAATACTCCCGGATCATTTAGATTGATAGCCGCAATATAGTCAAGCTTCCCCGATACAAGTATTGACTCATTGTCACCGTACAGGATACCGTCCAGCGTATCAGGCTCATATACCCTGCCATCCTTGTTTATCACGCTGTCAAGATTGATGTTAAAGCTACTGTTATATCCAAAGTGCCCGTTTCGAGAATCAGGATTGGTTTTCATCTCAGTCTTAAGCAGGGTTATGTCACCTGTTAAAGCATCATAATAAAAGTACCTGACAAATACCGAAGCATCCTGAAATACCTGATCTTCATCAGCGGCCGGACTTAGAACAGGTGTGATATCCGGGTCCGGAAACGGAGTTATATCAGGATCCGGGATAATATCAGGATAAGGAGTTAGATCCGGTCCCGGTGTTATGTCCGGTGTGGGTGTGTCATCAGGCCCGGGTGTGTTACCGGCTCCTCCGTCGTCTTCCTTGTATGATGTGACAGGTACATACAGTATCACATCAAATATACCGCTTTTTAAACCGGAAAAAGTATAGATATTGTCCTGTCTTTCCCTGTAACCGCCCAGGATATGATTAAGGGCTACAGCATCTTCAGTCCTTATGTCAGCACCGTTTACAAGCTCCAGATCACGCCTAAGATTCCAAGTTGGAAAAAAGGCCTTGTTCAGCGGATCGGTATTATATACATAGACAGCTTTCATCGTATTTCCGGTTATGTCTTTTCTGGTCCCCGGAGCTACCGATACATATTTTCTACCCAGCCTGTCGGTTATAGTATACGGTACGGTCTTGTTCCATACGGCGTTTCCGGAAAGTCTCCCTTTTTCCTGCCTTACCACTACGCCCTCTTCATTATAATATGCCGTATATACATCGCAAAAGCTTTTGAAGGGCACGGGTATATTCATGCACGCCTCCTGGGATGCGTGTGTGGCCTCGGTATTATTCCACTTTAAGGTAAACAGAGATGAATAGGTGTAGTAAGGCACATCATTGGTCACCTGATATGTCCTGTGCCAGGAGTCATCGTTGCTACCGCCCGTCACCGCAAATACATGGTGGATGTATAGCTTTCCGTGCTTTCCGACCGCAGCGGCTTCATCCAGAAGGTTTAAAAGCAGGCTGCCGTCTATGACATAAGTTGTGGTTATGTATCCGTCATCATCCGCATCATCGCTGTCATACCAGTAAAAACTTTTAGTTTTGTCAGCTTCACTCTCTTTCACCGATCTGCCATCCGACGCTACCAGTAGCTCAAGTTTGTAATCCCCTGTTTCATCGATCCTGGAAATATCATCGCTCTCCGAGACCTCTTTTAAGGATATCACAAACAACCTGGTATAATACTTTATACCGCTTCCGGATGAGAAATGCTTTCTGGTATAATAAACCTTGTTTTCATTTTCCTTGTAGGTTATATCACCCGTACTGCCCAAACGGTATGTCAGATCGGAGCTTTCGGCATGTGCCTTTCCTATCCCGATAGTAATAAGGATCGCCACAAGGATCAGTAGGGATAATGCCAACATGCCCACTGCTCTGTACTTTTTTATATTAATAGTCAAACTCCACCCCTCCCCTTAAAAAGGAAGCTTGTATAACCACGGATATAGCCCTGAGTAATCGATCATGATACCACGGGAAGTATTGCTGCAGCAAAGGCTTCCGTACATGTCGGCCGACCCGCTGGTATTAAAGTAAAAATCAGTCCATTCACCCATCTTATAACCCATGTACAGTTTTCCAAGCACACTCCTCGTAAACAGTGTGCCCGGTTCGTAACCACGCTTAACGGGATACAGGTACCCGTATGTATCCTGGTCCGTGCCTGCGGTTTTCCCGTTTTCGAGCGGTATATCCGATACTACCTTAAAATGCGCATAGACCTTGCAGTTATATTCCCCGTTATACCAATATACAAGCGACTCATCGGCTGCCACCTTATCGCATACGATTATGGTCTTGTTTTCTACACAGTGTTTTATATAATCATTGAGTTCCTCGGATGAGAGGTATTTTTTCATTACATCCTGCCAGTCTTTATCGTTTTTTACAGTGCGGTAATCCACATTTAATGCGTACTCGTAAAACTCGACTGAACTCTTTGACAGCTCTGCCGGGACATCATCATTTCTATAACTCGATAAAAACACATTGGAACTGTATGAAAAGTCAGGTCCAGGGTAAGTGAGGGCATTAAAAGCTTTTATCTCGTATGGAAATACAAAGGTAAAATTGGTACGACTCATCCTGGTCATAAGGTCATCCGCCCCGAGCCCTTTACCACTTTCGAAAAAGGCATGGGAAGTCATACCGTTAAACCCGGTTTCATAAATGGCGTTGGGGTACGAATCAAGGATGTCTTCATATAGTTCCGCGTTTTGGGGAAGATTGTTTTTTCTTAATACCTGAAGGCTTGGAGATAAAGAATATCTTTCAGTTTTACCTGTAAGCATCGAGACAAGCTTTTCCGCCTCTTTTACAGTGAGCTTAGCAGAAGGTTTAAAGAATCTTAGGTCGGAATATGCAGCTTCGGCTGTGCCGGTCATATAACCTCTGATAAAAACATATGCTCCGTTTTTTGCCGTCTTGATAGATGAAAACTTATCGCTGTCGGCTATCCTTTTCTTTAATACAAAGTCGATATCGCTGTCCGTGATCTTAGGTGCATAGATAAGTTTATCAGCCTGAGCTATAAGGTTGGCTGCAACGGCTCTTGTTATCGTTTTCTTTAGTTTCTTTAAGTCCGAAGACTTTACGAGCCCTGCCTTTACTGCAAGTGCGCAGTATCCGGCATCCTCACGGCTCAGCTTATACTTATCCATGTATTTCTTTATGGTTTTATCCGAGATCTTTTTACTGCCGGCCTTAAATGTACCGTTATCGATGCTTAATGTGTACTTTCCGGCTTTAAGATGGGATTTGGCAATACCATCCGTTATCATCTTTATTAACTCAAGTTTTGTAGCTTTTTTCTGTGCTGCAGAGACATCCCATACGGGTATGATGCAGACTGTAAGTACTAATATTAAAACCACCGATGCTGATATCTTTATAAAAGCCTTCTTTGTGTTTTTCTTCATTGATCCATCCTTCCTTCTATACAGTGCTCGCATGCTTTCGCGCCGGTTAGCAGACACCCTTCCGCTGAAAAGAACATGTAGTTTATCTCTCCGGTATAGGGGCAGCCGGATATATGATAAAGCATGTCCTCATCCACCACATAATATGTCCTCTCGGACACACTGACAGATGAAAAACCGTATCCGTCATAGTTTCCGTTTCCTACCGGGTAGTCCCGTAGATTAGCAGCAAAAGCTATATCCGCTTCCTCCGTTCCCCCGTCATAGCTTAACAGGTTACTCCTTACATATCCTTTCCCGTCCGGGCCGTACATATCCTCATCATCCGACGGTATCGTTACTCCCGGTTCTCCTATATATCTGTATATATAATATCCGTCCTTAAGTGTGATCATAAATGCAGGCACATATTTAATAAGCCCTCTTGCACTCCCCGGTGCATCCATTATCCCTAAGGATGCATACATGGAGTAAAAAAACGTATCTATCGCCTTTTGTTCTGCGTCAGGGGCAAAGCCTTTTACAGAAGCTCTTAGCTCTTTTGCTGCCGCTTCCACCGACATTTGCAGCTTTTCATCAAGCTCTGATCTTTCCCTGTCCAAGTACTTTTTCTCAGAGATCTTTATGTCTGTGACCATTACTGTCATGACTGCAAATATGACAAATATGATTATAAAATGATATACCTTCATATCTTTATCCTATCCGATCTTAGCATGGCGGATCGCCGTATAATATACTGAAATCTCATCCATTATGTACAAGTAGACTGTGTCCAAAGGAAGTATCGTAAACTCCTCTTTCTCATCAATCGTATCCAGTATCTCCTCCATAGTTATGAGGTGCCTGTATGAATAAGATGACTGATTACCTGCTTCATCCTCGGTGATATAAAAGCTGTCCCTGTAAATATTTATATTAAACCTTAGTCCCGGTATTTGTTTTGTGATATCCTGCAAACGGCTTATACTGTTCGCTGTTATACTGCCGTCATGTTCAAACCTTTCTATTATCAGACCAGCTTGTTTCTCCACCTCGGTATATGCAATGTTTTCCGAAGCCGATACAGCCCAGACCGCAGGGAATATAAACATAACAACAACTAAAATCAAAGCGTCATAAAGCCTGCCCATCGCATCCATGTTCAGTCTCCTTTCGTCATCTCCATCATGCACCTGGCCGCTGAAAGCCATTCACCGGGATACATCTCGCCCTTCCCGTCTGCGACCATCTTTAAAAATATGTCATTACGATCCGAATTCCGTTTTCTTACATTTTCGGCATGTTCTGTAACATAAGACGCAAACCTGTCTCCTGCCGCCTCGCTGTCCCATGATGCTTTTCCGTGTTCATACAGGTACCTGAAGCGGTGTGTTTGCATTTCTTTTTCAAGTGAGCTGCCGGTATTGGTTTTCGTAACCATAAATAATATTTCCGGCATATCAATATAGGATCTTCCTTCTCTTAAATGCCTGTATGTCAGCATGATACAGTTGTAGAACACTCTCAATTTCCTTGATTTTTTGATCTCCCGGTAGGTTTTTCCGTCACATGTATCAGAACCAAAAAACAGATTAAAAACACCTATTGAAAGATTAAGTGATGCAAAACATAAGAGGACAATTTTAACTATTAAATGTGAAATGATACTTGCACATATCCCCAGGATACATGCAGCAAGAATATTAAAGACCGGACCTCCAAGTATCATGAGTGCCGGGTCTGCCACTTCTTTTACCGGGTACATTAAGCACTGCCCTATCGGTACTTTTTTATAGTGCCCTACCCGGAGCCTGCCGTTTATCTTTTCTACGGATACCCCAAGTACTTCAACATGAATAAGGCGGTATCCCGTAAGAAGGCCGAATACCAAGTGTCCTGTCTCATGTATCAGTATAGTAAGAATAAACACGCCGGCCCCTCATTACACATCTTGTTTAACCCACCTGCAAGTATTAAAAGCAGTGTGACTGCTATGCAGAATAATACAGCTGCTGCCGCTATCACCAAAAAATCAGATATATCCTCCATTCCTCCGCCTTTCTGCTAAAATAATTATCCTCAATTTATATATCCGCCCGTTACATACGAACCGGAGCAGATATATGAGTCCCAAAGTATGTTAGAAATCTTAAACGCGAAGCATTCCTTAAGAGGTGTAACCGTGATGGTCACCAGCTTCCCCCGGACATCTATCGCTCCGTCAGCCTCCATACTTTCCGACACCTGCTCTGTGTAGCTGCATCTTATGACTTTTTCGCTTCTCCCGATAAATACGGTACCTATCGTTATGCTAAGCTCATACGGAAAGCCAAGACTGCCGATCCTTTTGTGCATGTTTTCCAAGGACTCTATGTCAATCGAGCCTGAACACCTGATATCTTCAAAGGCAGAAGCTAATACCGATCTTACAGCATTTTCAGTTCTTTCAGCTTCCTTTACGCCTCTCATCTTTAGCGGTACCAGTGTCATAAGAAGTATTGCAAGCACACCGGCAAATATTCTCCCGGGCATAACTCCTCCTTGTCTTTATCTCCCAGCTTTTACCTGCATTTAATGTTGGGTGAATTCGATATTTACTACCAGACCGTTACTGTTTTTATATACCTTACCCCTGTACGAAGCATTCTCATTTATATGTGCCTTATCGGTGATCTTTGATTCCTGGTTGGAGCCTGCATACTGCTTACCCGAAGGAGTTATGGTCTTATTGTCAGTGGTTGTTACCGCTGTTTTATTATTTGCATTACTGTAATTGGTACCCGTTGTATCTTCCTTGGTGATAACGGTAACCGATACATATTCGGTCTGGCACATCTCGTTGATAACCGAGATCACCTTCGACCCCGATACGTCCAGGCCGTCATACATCGTGGCGCTTATCTCGGAATAATCACTCATAAGCTGCGTATACTGGGTGGTACCGCCGTTTATGGTGCTCTTTGATGAATTCGCCATATATAATGCAAGGGCACTTAGGATTACGGCGATGATCACCGTTACCGCAAGCACAAGTCCTTTTACTCCTATCTCAACACTGTTTCTCTTATACATAATTGCCTCCCTTTTTATTGTTTTTTACTGAATATAACTTCTGTTATGATATCGTTTTTGTTTTTCTTAACCGTGCATCTCCATTTTGAAAACGGCTTTATATATTTTTCACTCTCGGGGTCGGTAAGTGCATCTATGGCACCGTATTCCGTGTATGATTCCGAGTGCCCCGAAGTCCCTTTAAGTGTTATGGAAAAAGGTGCTTCACCGCTTCCGTATCCGTCAAGGTTTTTCTTCATAAAATTGATTACTTCTTCACCGGTTACTGTTAGCCCGTCGTATTGCATGATCTCACTGTTCCTTATTTCCATAGTGCGTTTACTTATGACCTCGGAGGATGAGTTGACCATACCCTGAGCCGAATTAAACTGTGATATCATTATCGAAACCAGAAGTACCGATAAGATAACGGCAGCAGCCATAAGCAGAGCTCTCGGTGCTATCTCTATACAGCTTCTGCTGTACTGAATGCTTTTGTTTTTATCTTCTATAACAGATATCTTTAGGTGTTCTTTCATGATGCATTTCCTCCGGTTCCTGCGCTTAACTTCCGCTCATAGCTATACCCGCACGGTATTCGTCAAATATCTGTACCGACCTTATCATAAATGGCCCAAGCAGATACCCGAACAATATAAGACCTCCGGGAAGTACGGCAAGCACCGCACCCAGCATAGCTTCAGAATCGAGCATTATCTTTCTGTCCAGCTTCCGGTTTTCCTTGAAGTTTTCTATCTCCGAGGATATCTCCGCAAACGCTTCGTCAAGACCTATTTCCTCCGCTGCCAGAAAACAGTCTGCGATCCTTTTGAAATCCTTGTTGTTTTCTGCTTCGTACATCCTGGTTATGGCATCTTCATCGGATATGCTGTACTCATTTATACACTGTCTTATAACAGGCTTATATATTTCGGAAAATCTTTCCATCTCCTCTAAAAGTGCAATCACACTTATGCCGGGTACTTTTTTTAGCATATGTATGATGCTTTGAAACTGCATGATCTCGTCCTGTATTTTTGAGCCGGAGACAGTGCTTCTAAACCACAGCCCGATATCAGGAAAGCAGTAAAGGATAACCGCACAGATCACAGCTATCAGCATGTCTTTTAGACCGAACTTTTCATTCTCGTACAGGGATATCCTGTTTAATATCTCTCCTGCTGCCGCATCAGCTATCTTCTCAGTCCGGATGTCTTTTTCGAGCAGCAGTTCTTCTTTTATCTCATCCCTTGTTTTGACTTTTTTGCTGTCTATGAGCCTGTCCACATATACCGGTATCAGGGTTTCCATGGCGGATAATTGTCTTGCATCGGCTTCCGCTACCAAACCGGTAACATCAGGTATATCATGACGGTAAATAGACGCCGATGACAAATGTGCAGATATCAGTACAAAACAGCTTACCAATAAGCCTATGATCAGGTACATGAATTTTAAGGTATAGAAGGTTTTTACATCGTAACCTTCGCACAGTCTTCTTATCCTTTCGGATGTCTTTTTACGTTTTCCCCGGGTTAGCGGCTCTGTATACCTTAATACCGCCTTACCGATATGGGTTAACGAAAGTTTTTCCGCTATCTTGTGTTTTTTCCCTGCTGTCTCCTCCCCGGATCTAAGTATCATGAGTGCGTTATAACATACGACTGTGACCAGGAGCAGACCTGCTTTCACGATACTTCCGGAATATCCGTAATAAAAGATATTTAGTGAAGGTATGGTGGATGTACCCCACTTTGCTATAAACGGAATGGCAGCCACCGGAAGAACCGCAGTATACATAAGCCCGGAAAACCTGTGTTTCTTTTCGTTTATAAACCTGATATCTTCTTCTATCTCGTATTTTAGGTGCATGCAGGAGTTAAGAAATACCGAGCCTTTTTCATCCTCTATATCCCCGTTTTCCTCAACAAGCCTTACCAGTGTGAGCAGGAGCTTAAGATATTTATGGTATGAAGTATTAAGATATTTCTCCGCTTCAGTGTCGGGGTCGGCAGCATCAAGACATTTGTATAACTCACGGATGTGGCCTTTCATTATATCTTCCGCTTCGTTTTCCGAAAGTTCTATAGCTGTTTTTACCGAGCCGCATTTGTAATAGTTATGTCTTATGGTATTTAAGAAAGAATCAAACGCCTTTAAAAACTTTATCTCCAAGGATGTACAGGATGAAGAAACAAACCGGTCCGCTATAAAGCGGATGGCAAATACAGATACAAAAAAAGTGAAAAATGATGGATCAAGACCGAATAAGACCGCTACTGCCGGAACAGATACCGCATATATGTATACGAAGGTCCGGGCAGCTGCTGCCGAGCATTCCTTTATGTCGGCATTTAAGAATACCCTGTACTTTTTTATAAGCGGGTTTATGAATGGCAGAAAGAGCGGGATCCTTTCAAGGATGTCATAGAGCCCCGAAAAGAAATCCTTTCCTGTTATACTTTTCTTTACAAAGATGCCGGACTTTTCCACCTGCTTTTTATCTTGTCTCAAGTGCGGCACCTCCTGCTTTCGAGTTACTTAGGTAAGTTTCCCACTCGGCCAGTTTGCTTAATCCCGTCTTGGCGGCTATCCTGGTTTTGGTATAATCGGAAATATCAGCACAAAATCTATAGGACATAGTGTCTTTTTCAAACTTTATGATGTTTCTTAAACGGTACAGGTATCTGTCGGTACTTCTCACAAAGTATTCCTTTATGGCATCCTGCGTTTTTTCGGGATAATCCTCTCTTTCCCTAGGTATGATCTCAGTGATGCGTTCTATGTAGAAATTTCCGTCAACATCATGGACCATATGTACATCAAAGTTAAGGATATCTACCACCTGCTTTTCCGCAACCTTTACGTCACTTATGCCGAACTCGGCTACGAGCGCGTTTCTCAGATATTCTATAAGCTTATCCGTTGTTTCATGGTGCAGTGTGGTGACCGCCATACGGGAGCCTGACTGGGCTACCTGGACATACGCACCTGCAATCTTAGGTTCATTTACCTCGCCGACTATCAGTATGTCCGTATCCATCTTTTTCGTGCCGGTTATGATATCGTATATGCTAAAATCCCCTCTTTCCTGCATCATATGAATGTTTCTTTCAGGATAGACATTGTTCAGATTAAGCTCAAATGAGCTCTCCGCAACTCTTATGGTGTACTTTGGATCCATGAAGCCAACCAAGGATTTAAGAAGTGTTGTTTTGCCACCGCCCATGGGCCCGGAGATACAGAAATTCATCTCACCTCCGGTAATGAGTCGTAGCAGCTCTATAACTGTCTCCGCGTTTTTGTGTGTTATGAGTGATCTTATTTTTCTGGCATCGGATGACTTAAACTTTCTGACATAAAACGCCCATCCATCAGATACAGGAGGTCTGGCCGCAACTATTCTTGATCCGTTTTTAAGCGTACCGTGGATGATCGGATTTTTCCTGCTTAAGGATGTCCTGATGTTATACCTGTATATGTTTTTTACTACTCTTTTTAAGTTTTCTTCCCTCTCAAATGACAGAAACTTTAGCCTTATGAGCTTACCGTGAAGTACTGAATACAGCGTCTCGTAATTCATGCTTGTACGGCTCATGTCATCACTTCCTTCAAGCTCCTTCATGTAATCGTATTCCACTCTGCTCCTGCCGCCGACACCCGCGGATACACCGTCCACCGATTCATCCATAATAAGCAGGTCTGCACAGTCATGCCCGTACAGCTTTTGATATATACGTTGTGATAACATATCGAGTCTGTCAGTGAATTTACTGCCGGGACTCATGGCATCATACGCTGCATCGATATCATCGTCCGTGATGCATAACGGTGTATCGGTAACTTTTTCTTTTTTGGGGTCGGCCCATCCGAAATCTTCTGCCATCTTGGAGAAGCATCTGTTACCGTATTTTCTTGAGTACAGGACATACATATATTCAAACTTATCCTGGGCACTCATGAGTGACGGGATATCAAACTTTATCAAGCGGCAGATATTTTCATTATCTATCTGCATACGTTTTTGTAGGAATTCTTTTATGTATTCCTTCATATACTCACGGTCTCCCACATCTCCGAGACAAGCCTCGCGTAATGCTCTTTTAAGCCGTGCCTGCTACTTTTCACGCTTTATTGTTTCTTCACGGTTAAGGTGGAGTTCCGTGTAATCCCTGCTTACGGTCTCATTGATAAAAAGCCTGCACTCTGTTAGTACCGTATCAAGGTTTATGATATCGTGTATTGTTCCTGCTTTCCCCTTTCTTTTTGTGGAAGGGTCGAACACAGCTATCAATACTGCCGGTACCAGGAAAAACAATATAAGTACTATCCAGATCATCGGCTTTCCTCCGTTACGGGTGCTTCTGGTTTTTTGGTGTCTTGTCTGTCAATAAAATCCTTTAGTTGAAGTACCGTATCCTTTAAAGAAGAAAAGAAGGTAAACCCTGTATGGTAACTGTCACAGTCCAGATCCTCGGTTATAAACTTAAACACTTTTTTGTCGCTTATCGCATCCGAAAACTGTGCACTGTGCATGATACGAGCGGAGTTATACTTGTTTATTTTTTTGTATTTATGGGATAGATTTTTAAGAGAATACTTGCTTTCCGAGTCATAATCGGCAAACAGATAAAATATGTTTTTGTTTTTCAATATGTCGTTTTCAAAGAAGCTGTCAAGCATATACAGATTCTGGTCAAGGAGGATAACGACTGCATCACATTCCTCACTTACCGACAGAGAATACTCATTTTCACCGGAATTCGTATCTATAAAAACAATATCGTAATACTTCTCAACCTCACGGAAAATGTGAGAAAGCATGCCTTTTACCATGCTGCTCTCATAACCCTCGCGGCTGCTGTTTCGTGTGCCTGCCAACAGATATAGCGATTGTCCGACCTGTATGGTACAGTCGGATATCTGATCTTTGGTTATGTTACCTGATTTAAAATGGCGCAGTACCGCGTCTATACCTATGTCCCTGAAAAAATCCTCCTCGCCCACATCCCCTATCAAAGGCTGCTCCAGGTTGTTCAGGTTATAATGCGTTTGCGTTAGCAGGACTTTTTTATTCTCCAGCTCTGCGTATGCTATCGCTACAGCGAGCATACTGGAAGTTGTACCCGTCCCGTGCAGAGGACTCCAAAATGCTATTTTCATCCTATATGCCCTCCCGATGCTGTCTTATATGCACGCTTTATATCCTTTTGAGGTATATCAGGCAATAGGATGGCTAAGATATCCGATATGAGCGACTTAAGCTGTAGGGATATCCTGTTAAACCTATACCTGTCATTGTGCGTGGCAAGTGTTTCCGACTTTTTGTCGGGGATATTGGGGACTAACGTATAAATCCTGTCACACTTTAGCTGTTCTGCAAGTGAGTCGATCTTTTTCTTAACTGCTCCGGTATAATCCTTTATCACAAGTATGCTGCCCGGGTCCTCTTTTAGTACGGTAAGACGATTTAGGTTATATGCTTTTTCGTCGGAAACATAGAGTGTAGGATGCCCGTCAGGTGTGAAACTGTCTGGATCATGAAGGCGGATTATTACGGAATATTCACTAGGTTCAAGGATGCCGATTTCATACCCTATTCCCATATAGTCAAGTATGCACTCTGCCGGGTCTACTCTGTCTATATGCGGTATACAGTAATAAAGATCATGATCCCGTGTCAAATCCTCGATCAAAGGCTTTTTGCCTGCGGCATTTAAAACTGCAGACAGGTACAGTACTATATCCTCATAGTCCCTGCCGGTAACATTTAATACTTTTTTCTCTAATCCCATACCGAGCCTCCTTTGTCTTTTAACGCGGAGCCATCGGTATTACCTGTTACTCTGCCGGTCATTACACGGGAACCGCTTGAGGACAGAAAGCCCTTCATGGACTCCTCAAGTCTTATCCTCGCCTCATGGTCCGCTGGGGTAAAGACTGTATATGGATATGCCTGGTTTTGTATGAGCTCACATGTAACAAGTGACGGGATATAATTGGGCTTTGATGCAGGTATAAGCGAAGGCTCAGTGTACTTTGTAAGGTATATAAGTACACCGTCATATATGCTTAGATCCACTTCCGCCGAATCCATCATAAGTATCTCTTTTTCATCCAGATTGAATACAAGTGTTTTTCTTGAGTCATCCAAAGCCGCTATTTGTTTTTTGGCAAGGATAATGTAATCAGCGCCGTCCGGATAGCGGAGTCTGACATCAACAAAATCATCTTTATTTATATATTGTGGGATATAGACCGAGCTATACTCAACCTGCATTAAGGCGTCGGACTCATCTTCGTTTTTTAAAAGACTTAAAGTAAGCTCAGTCCCCTTTTGTATGTCCGTTGCAGCCTTTTTCCCGAAGTCCGCATCACTTATGTACCCGGCTGATTCGGAAAGTATGTAGGTTTCCGTCACCACATCCGGGCTCAGCATGGTACCAGCCATTATGTAACAGTTGGCAACATATACTTTCTGCGTGCCTTTTTCTATCCTGCCCTCAAGCTCCGATACACGGCTTTTATACAGACTTATCTGTGGGTTTTCACGTATGACAAAAAAATATATCAAAAAGGACAACGCACAGATTACCGCAACCGCCGCAAAAATAAAGACAGTTTTCCTGTACCTGCCCGAAGAAAATCTCCTGATCTTCCTATGCATCAGGCATAAAACCTCCCCGTATTTAATTGTTTAAAGCATGGAAAAATAATGAATAATAAAACATTAAAAGAACGGATAATTATATCATCCGGTCGACCCGCTTATGAGCGGTATTAGATAAATAGATATTTCCCAATGTAAGGAACCGACATTTCTTACAAGGTGGATTATACAATATATGCTTTGATTTGTAAAGGGGGTAAATCCGAGAAGTGTTTTTGTTTTATCTTGACAAAAAGCTTTATCCACTGTAAGATATAGTTGTCACAAAGCAAAGAGTACATATTGGGAATTACTTATTCTTTTTATTTTTTAATTACTTTGTTTTTATTTCTTTTTTATGATTTAATTTTTGATTCTTCAAATTCACTCTTGCTTTTCCCCAATTAAGCAGGAGTGTACCATATTATCTCCTGTGTGTTGCCGCAGGTCATGAGGCTTTTTTTGCGTACGTTTTATTGTGTATAAAACTCAAATGACCTAAAGCTATTATCTACGGATACTATGCGTATCTGCATGTACAAAAGGAGGTACATATGGCAAAGGACTATGAGCATTTTATGGAGTACTCTTCCAATTGGAAGAACAATACCGGTGAACTCGAGTTTCAGTTGACAAACGACTATCTTTTCAGAGCTCTTTTACAGAAGGATGAACAGACTCTAAGGGCATTTGTCGCAACATTCTTAAAAGTGGAACCCGAAAGGATCCATGAAATTGAAGTTACTAATCCGATAGTGCTAGGCGAAAGCATTAACGATAAGGAATATCATCTTGATGTTACGGTCCTCGTTGATCAAAACAGAAAAATGAATCTTGAAATGCAGGTGCTAAGACATGACGGTTGGACCGAAAGGACTCTTGCTTATGCCTGCAGAGAATTTGATGATCTTAATAAAGGGGCTCCATATACCGACATTTTAGGTATATGGCAAATCTCTATCTGCTGTTTCGATCTTTTTGAAGATGAGCCCGAGTTTTTCTCTGATTATATGCTTATCAATACCAAAAAACCGAAACAGATATATAGTACTAAGTTAAGGATATCCAATGTAAACCTTAATCGCATCAATCTGGCCAGCGAAGAAGATATAGCATGCGGGTTGACCGATTGGGCAAGGTTATTTAAAGCGAAAAGCTGGGAGGAACTGAAAATGTTAGCACAAGATAATACTATTTTAGATCAGGCTGCATCTAGCATCAGCCAGCTTACTAACGATAAGAAAATACGCGATGAGATCTGGCGCCGCGAAGATAATGCCCGCATAGAGCTTACTAACAGACTGGCATATGAATCTGTTAAAAAACAACTCGAAGAAACTTCTGCGCAGTTATCACTTAAAAACTCTCAATTAGAAATTAAAGACGCTGAAATCGAACGTCTGCAAAAGATACTGAAAGATCATAATATCAGTATCAATTAATTTACACTATAATATAGAAAGGGCTGAGAACATTATTGGTTCCCAGCCCTTGTTTTTTTATACTTTTCTGTTTATTCTCTCACCCTCAACGAGATTTCTCCGCTTCGAAGTACTACCATACTGTTATCCGATATGCTTTTTACTATGAGTCCGCCGTCATCGTCTATATCGATAGCTGTGGCTGTCTGTTCTTTTCCGTTTTCAATATATGTTATCTCTTTTCCGAGTACAATGGAATGAGACCTGTAGTACTTTAGGAGCTCGCTGCTTTCTTTTTCCATCCATTTGGTGAGCTTCTGAGCTATGTTTTTTGCGAGGTTATCTGTGATGTCTTGAAGATTGTGGATTTTACTTACATTGCCTGATCCGTCTGTAGCTGTGATCTCATCTGACTCATACAGGCTCCCTGCT
>JAFZJK010000115.1 GCA_017553965.1 Lachnospiraceae bacterium
CAATTGTCCGGGCATTCCCAAGTGAAACCAGATCTCTTATAGCTGTAAACAGATATATGAAAATAAAAATAGCAAGTATTAAAAAACCGAGTATTGTACCTATTTTTGACTTTTTCTCCATAAGGCTGACCTCGCGAAAATGATATCGGGCTTAATAATATTATTTTTGATGTTGCTTAAAACAAGTATCATGATATCAAATTCGAGAAAAATGTCAAGAGGAGCAGGCTTTATGAGACGACTTGTAAGCAGGAATGTTCATTCGGGATCAGCACTCACACCCGAGTATTATACCGCCGCGTTCGGCATAATAGCTGCATAAACCTCTGGCGGGGATTATCTTAATATCAACGCTGTTAAATATAGATCGTATCTTTTCAGCTACGGCATTTGCAAACTCCAGGCATTCGACATGACATATCCTTATCTTGCCTTTTGTAAAGCCGCAGGCCTTAAGCTGTTCTATAAGCTTATCTATCATTCTGTTATTTCCGCGGCATTTTCCAACTTGCTCTATAGTACCTTCTTTGCTTGCGGTACCGAGTATTTTTATATTCATAAAACCTATAGCGGAGGCGATAAGCTTACTTACACGGCCGTTTTGAGCAAGGTTATGCAGCGAAGAGAGAGAGAAGTAGAGCTTAAGTCTCTTTCTGTACTTTTCTATGGCTGCACATACTTCTTCAAATGATTTTCCCTGACTTTTAAGTTCTGCCAGTTTTTCCAGTATAAGTACCATGCCGGGACCGGTAGACAGAGAATCTACTATATATATTTTTGTATTGGGGTGATCCTCTAAGTACATTTCACGTGCCAGATTGGCTCCGGAGTATGTGCCTGACAGACCGCTGGTGATGGTAACGCAGTATATCTCATCCGCACCCTCAAAGGCCTTCATCCATGCTTCGGGGGAAGGGCTGGCGGTAAATGATCGGTCATGATAACCTTCCAGATAATCAAGCACTTCGTGGACATTCAGGTTCTCATCATCGGTATAATTCTTTTCATTTGTAGAAATGGAAAGCGGGACTGTTTCAAAACATATCCCGGGATATTCCTTTAGATCACAGGCTGAATCTGCAATAAACTTAACCATGGCATCTCCTTATCTGACTGTCAAATGTCACTCTATATCATTTAATATCTGAAACTTTACAACGTGGTTTCTGAAACTACATATACCATAGCATAAAGCCACGTAAAAAGCAATTAAGAAATAATAAAATAAATATTAAATCAATAAGAGAAATATATTGATATCCTTGCCAAAACCAAATATAATAAAAAACAATAGAGAAGTATAAACGAGAAATGATCAGTATTATGAACTATCAGGGTGTAGAAGATCGGCTGTAAAAACGGATGGGGTATATTTATGAATGAGAAGGCTACGACGCAGGAATTGTGGGGAAAACTTTTTACTATGAGATCGGTAGAGGATTATCTGGATGAAACCGGTGAAAGCAGATTTCCTCTGTTTTATGAATACATTACTTCACTTTGTGTCGCAAAGGGTGAGAATGAGGAAAGCGTCATAAAACGCGGGAATATTGAATCCTCATACGGGCACAGGCTGTTTAAAGGCACCAGGAACCCTTCGCGGGATACAGTGATACAGCTGGCTTTCGGCTTAGAGCTTGACTCGGCCGGAGCACAGCAGCTACTTAAAGTGGCCCGTGTTACGGCACTTCATCCGCGTGTAAAGAGAGATGCGGTTATAGCTTATTGTTTGTATCATCATAAAAGCTTTATGGAGACACAGGAACTGTTGTATAAGAATAACCTTCCCACGATAGGAGGCGGACGGGGTGAATGATGATATTTTGAAAGAGATATTGTCGGCTTATGACGATACGGATTATCCGGAAGGGTTTTCTTCAAAATACGATATTCTGGAGTGCCTGTCCGATCAAAACGGCATTTGCACCTTCCTTGTACAAGATCATGAAGGGGGCAGATACGTAGCAAAATGCTTTGAAAAACAAATGCGGGAAAGTGCTATAGGTAATGAGATACTGACAGAGCTCTCTCATAGGGGGCTGCCTAAAAACATCGCCACTTTTGAAAATGACAGAATGACGGTTACGGTCCGGGAGTATATAGAGGGGAAATCACTTGACCGGTACGCCTCGGAACAGAATCTTTCCCAACAGGAAACAGTCGATATATGCATCCGGCTTTGTGATATTCTTGCTTTTTTACATCATAGGGAAAAGCCTGTTATACACAGGGATATTAAGCCGCAGAACATAATTGTTAGGTCTGACGGAAGCATAGCTCTTATCGATTTTGATATAGCACGTGTATACAGCAACGGGAATGATACGGATACAGTGTTTTTCGGTACAAGAAATTATGCCCCGCCGGAACAATACGGCTTTTCGCAGACGGATGCACGTACCGATATCTATTCTTTGGGAGTTCTTTTGCGGTTCCTGCTTACAGGCAGTACAAAGGAAAACAATAGTATAAAGGTTTATCGTCCGCTTGAAAATATCATTAAGAAATGTACCGGATTCTCACCGAAAGAACGTTTTTCCGATGTAGGACAGGTAAAAAAAGCTTTGGAAAAAGCCAATCCCAAAGCGCAGAGGATACGTA
>JAFZJK010000116.1 GCA_017553965.1 Lachnospiraceae bacterium
CATCGGGTGATTATCTCCTTATCATGACTCCGGAAGGCGTTCTAAACTTAAAAAAGCATTTCGGTGACGAGACTGTGGTACCGATTTATATCGAAGTCGAAACCGGATTACGTCTTCACCGTGCTGTAGAACGCGAAAGGAGCCAGAAGGAACCCAAATATGCCGAGCTATGCAGACGTTTTCTTGCAGACGAGGAAGACTTCTCAGAAGACCGATTAAGTGAACTTGGCAACATTAGGCGATATCAAAACATAGATCTTGATACATGTGTTTTGGAAATAACTATGGATCTTAAAGAAACTTGAGGAACTTAAGCCATAACGATATGATCGAAAAACGGATTTTTGCCGATATATATATTGTAGGATTTCAATCAGCGAACCGTCCCTATGATCGATCTAACACCTCATCAGTCAGCTAACGCTGACAGCTTCCCCTCTAAGGGGAAGCCTATACATGACGTTAAAAAGGAGGCAGGTAACGGGATATGGATATAAAAGTAAATCAGATACAACAGATAACCCAGCCGGAACAGGTTAAGGCTCCTGCCCAGACTGACGGAAATTTTAAGTTTACTCTTATCAGCAGCATCGGCGAAGCGGCTCTGGCCGAAAAACTGTCCGGCCTTCTGGACGAGATCACCGGACAGGGCGAAAAGATCAAAAAACGCCGTGATATTACAGATATGCGTAAATACAGAAGTCTCATCAAGGACTTCATGAACGAGATAGTTAACCGCTCACACAAGTTTTCAAGAGAGAATTTCCTAGACAGACGAGGCCGCCACAGAGTATACGGTATGATCCGTCTGGTGGATGAAAAGCTGGATGCTCTGGCTGAGGAGCTTATAAAGGATGAGCAGGATGCTCTTATGATCATGAACAGTATCGATGAGATAAGGGGACTTCTACTGGATATATTGACATAAGATAACGGAATTCATACCTAATTGGGGGAGGGATGATACCATGTTGGATTTTAATGGGATATTGGGACACGAAAACATAAAACAGCACCTGAAAGCCGCTGTAGCTTCCGGAAAGCCGTCACATGCATATATTTTTAACGGCGAGGAAGGCAGCGGACGTAAAACTGCGGCCGACACCTTTGCGGCAGCTCTATGCTGTGAAAACCCGGACGTTAACGCAAGACCTTGCGGAAAATGCCTTGCCTGTATGCAGGCTTCTTCCCATAATCACCCGGACATCATCCGCGTAACTCATGAAAAATCCCGTATAGGTGTTGACGACATAAGAAACTCCCTGATAGATGACATTTCCATCAAGCCTTTTTCCGCACCGTTTAAAGTTTATATCGTAGATGAAGCAGAACGTATGACCGAGCAGGCTCAGAACGCACTCCTTAAAACCTTGGAAGAGCCCCCCGCTTACGCAGTGATCATACTTATCACTACCAACACAGGTGCATTCCTGCAGACCATACTTTCCAGATGTATCACTCTGCAATTTAAGCCTTTGCCGGTAAAAGTGATCACTGACTACCTTATGAGAACAGAGCAGCTTCCCGATTATTTCGCAAAGCTGTGTGCATCCTTCTCCGGAGGAAGTCTGGGACAGGCGCTGAAATTCACCAAAAACAGCGAATTTGAGAACATAAAAAACGAAGTACTGACATTAATGCGTACCATCGACACCATTTCTATAGATGAAGTTACGGACGCAGTAACAGATCTTTCCGGAAAAAGGGCTGATATCAATACCTATATTGACTTGATGCACCTCTGGTTTAGGGATATCCTTATGTTCAAAGCAACCCAGGATGCAAACCGTCTGGTATTTTTAGACGAGCTTATGACCATTAAGCGTCAGGCTTCTAAGTATGGCTTTGAATCTTTAGGCAGGATACTCGATGCATTTTATACTCTGCAGGACCGCTTAAAAGCCAATGTCAACTTTGATACGGCCATGCAGCTCCTGTTCCTCAACATGCGCGAGCATTAATCGGAAGATATATAAAGTTTTTTTATTTGACGAATCGAATTTTTTTCTATATAATACAAAAGGTTGTCGATGGCAGGACCCCTGCACATCGCATACCGACTAATTATATGAGGACTATATATGATCAAAGTTATAGGCGTCAGATTCAGACGCGTAGGAAAAATATATTATTTTGACCCGATAGGGCTCGATATCCACAAGGATGACTATGTTATAGTGGAAACCGCCCGCGGTATCGAATTTGGTACTGTAGTGCTTGACCCCAGAGAGGTCGAGGATGATAAGGTCGTTCAGCCGTTAAAGCCCGTTATCCGTAAGGCTACCGAAGAAGACATAGCTACCAATGCGGCAAACCGTGTTAAAGAAAGGGAAGCCTTTAACATTTGTCTCGAAAAGATCGCAAACCGCGGCTTAGAGATGAAGCTTATCGAATGTGAATATACCTTTGACAACAACAAAGTACTCTTCTATTTTACAGCTGACGGAAGAATAGATTTTAGAGAGCTGGTAAAGGACCTGGCTGCAGTATTCAGGACCCGTATCGAGCTTCGTCAGATAGGTGTAAGAGATGAGACCAAGGCTTTGGGCGGCTTAGGAATATGCGGACGTCCACTCTGCTGCTCCACTTACCTTTCGGATTTCTGCCCCGTTTCCATAAAAATGGCAAAGGAGCAGAACCTTTCACTTAACCCCGCCAAGATATCCGGTACCTGTGGCAGACTTATGTGCTGCTTAAACAACGAAGAGGAGGCTTACGAGTATCTTAATTCCAAACTCCCCAATGTCGGTGACCACGTATGTACCAAGGACGGTCTTGAGGGCGAAGTACATAGTGTAAGCGTCTTAAAGCAGGTGGTAAAGATCATCTTTACCGATGAGAACGGCGACCGCGAAGCAAAAGACTATAAGGCTGAGGACCTGATCTTTAAGGCACGCAAGCATCATGAAAAAGCCGCTACTCCTGAAGAAATGAAGGAGCTTAAGGCTCTGGAGGCACTCGAAAGAAAAGAAGCCGGAAGCCATCTGGATGACTGAAGTACTCGGTATGTAAAACGGTATTAATGAAAGGGTACACCATAGGAAATATCCAAACGATTAAAAAAATATAAAAAGTACGTTAAAACGGTATTTTCCGTCTTGCGTACTTTTTTTTTCGATAGTATAATCGAACTAACGACTACCATGAGGTGATTTATTTGAGCTTAAAAAAACGACTTATAGTCACGTTTCTGCTTTTGCTCATACTCCCGTTCGTCATGTTTGCCGCGCTGACATTCATTACTACGCAGGCATTTGGCGATACATATTTCGGCCACATGCCCGAAGGTATGGTTCAGGTTTCGATAATGCAGGCAGTCACAACACTTGTGCTTATCATAACCGTAACCGACTTTATCCTGATCATCTGGCTGTACAGAAGCATCATCAGACCTCTGAACCTGCTGACCGTAGCCACCAACAAGATCAAGGACGGTAACCTGGACTTTACGCTTCCTACAGAGGGTGATTCTACCGATGAACTTGAGCAGTTATGTGAAGACTTTGAGGAAATGCGTATACAGCTGAAAAAGCAGATTGATACGCGACTCCAATACGAAAAAGATACAATAGAGCTGATAAGCAATATCTCCCACGACTTAAAAACCCCGCTTACAGCGATCAAGGGTTATACCGAGGGAATACTGGACGGCGTTGCCGATACTCCGGAAAAACAGAAGAAATATTTAAGGACCATCTATACAAAGGCTGCGGACATGGCAGTACTGGTAGATGAGCTCTCCTTCTTTTCCAAGATCGATACCAACATCGTACCCTACAACTTCCAGATCATCAATGCGGATGATTTCTTTAATGACTGCGTCGAAGAGATGTCACTGGATACCGAGGTCAAGAATGTTACACTCGACTATATCAGTAAGCTTCAGCCCGGCCAGCGTATCATAGCTGACTTAGAGCAGCTCCGCCGTGTAATGAATAACCTGATCGGCAACTCTGTAAAATACATGGATAAGGAAAACGGCTCTATCGTGATCCTGGCCGAAGATAACGGAGACAGCGTGAAGATCAGCGTGCAGGATAACGGAAGCGGTATCGATGAAAAAGATATCCCGTTTATCTTTGACCGTTTTTACAGAGCCGACTCCTCCCGTAACTCCAAAAAGGGCGGCACAGGACTGGGCCTCGCTATTACGAAAAAGATCATTGAAGACCATAACGGCACCATAAGTGCCAAAAGCTTCCCCGGAAAGGGTACCTCCATTTCCTTTACACTGCTTAAAGAGGACTCTCCCAATGCTTCGCTGGAACTTGGAGAGATAATGGATGCAGATTACAGGAAAAAGCCCTGGAGCCTTTCCGAAACCAATGTCAAGATAAAAACCTGAAAAACCGTGACTAACACAAGAATAAACTATATATAATGAAAGGACTATCATTATGGAAAAAATACTGATCATTGAAGACGAAAATGAAATAGCCGAGCTTGAAAAGGACTATCTCGAGCTTTCGGATTTTGAAGTAGTTATAGAAAACTCAGGAGAGTCAGGACTGGCTCGTGCTCTTTCCGAGGATTTCAGCCTCATGATACTTGACCTTATGCTTCCCGGCATAGACGGTTTCGAAATATGCAAGAGCATCCGTGAGCATAAAAATCTCCCCATCATAATAGTTTCCGCAAAAAAAGATGATATCGACAAGATCCGAGGACTCGGCCTCGGCGCTGATGACTATATGACAAAGCCCTTCAGCCCCAGCGAGCTTGTAGCACGAGTTAAAGCGCATCTGGCTCGTTACGAAAGACTGGTCGGTGCACCCAGGACTCCCAACGAGATCATAGAGATCAGAGGATTACGTATTGACAAAACCGCCAGAAGAGTATATGTTAACG
>JAFZJK010000117.1 GCA_017553965.1 Lachnospiraceae bacterium
ATTTGATGCAAACTTTAGTCCGCCTCCGCTGACATTTATTATGGTTCCCTCCAGTACTACGCCTTCAAGCTGCTCAAGCTTTTCCGTAACGATCCTTTTTTCCCTGTCGTCCTTGTATGCCTTCTTTTCCATGAAATACCTGAGCCTGTTCTCCAGCTCGGATATCACCCTGTAATTAAGTCTCATAACCTTTTCAAGACGGAAATACTGACGTCTCTGATCACGCTTTAATTCTGATATTACCAGGATAGAAAGGTAATAAAGGTTGTTCTGTTTCAGTCTGTTCTGTATCTCACATTTACACATATAAAGCCCGCCGATGGTAAGGAAGCTCATTTCATATTTGCTCCCGATCTCAAGCGGCACAAGATGACCTGACTCTATCGGAACGGCTATATTCATCCTATATTCGTCCAATATGTCAAGCACCTGGCTCTTGTAGACCTTTTGCGGACTCTCGGTGAACCTGGACTGAGATATGCTTTTTAATTCGATGCGGTCTCCAACCTTTAATACATTCTTCAGCATACAATTAACTTTCCTTTATGATTCTTTTTTCTGATTGCTTTTCTTTTTGTATATGCTCTTCATCCAGCGGCTGAAAAGCTGGGCAATACCCTTCTTGTCATTACCCTCACCTTCACTGTCGGTGAGCTTCATAGCTATGGAAGATATGGCCTTTACGGATGCGGACTTGGGTTCCGCAAGTGTTATGGGCGTCTGCTGCATGATAGCCTTTCCGCAGTTTGTATCCTCAGGTATGCCTCCCATATACTCTACCTTGAGGTTTAAGAATTTGTCCACTACCACACCAAGCTTGTTATAGAGAGCCTCACCCTCCTCGTTGTTCTTGATACGGTTGGCGACCATCCTTAAGATCGTGTCTTCCTTCGAAAAACCGCTGCGTCTGTTAAGAGTCTTAAGCAGCGCATACGCATCCGTTATGGATGTAGGTTCGGGTGTGGCTACCAGCAGTACTTCATTGCTTGCCGAAACAAACTCCAATACCGAATCCGATATGCCCGCACCTGTATCTACCAGTATGATATCCGCCAGTTCATCCAGCTCGTAAAGCTTTTGTACCAGGTATACCACCTGTTCTCTCGTAAGTCTTGAGAGCTCCTGTATACCCGAACCACCGGAGATAAAACCGATATTTTCCGGTCCCGGGATGATGATCTCTTTTAAGTCCTTTCCTCTAAACATCAGATCGGCCAGGTTGTACTCAGGTCTTATCCCGAGCATTACCTCAATATTAGCCAGTCCGAAATCAGCATCAAGGATTATCACTTTTTTCCCGAGTCTTGAAAGATGTATGGCAAGATTGACCGTAAGCGTCGATTTACCTACTCCTCCCTTGCCGCTCGTGACCGTAATAACTCTCGAAACCTTTCGTTCTTTTTTCTTCTGCTCCTGCTGCTTGTTAACAAGCATCCTTAACTGTTCGGCCTGATCCATTACTCACTGCCTCCCAAGAGCTGTTTTGCGATCATCTGGGCATCGAGTCTTGAGATATCGTTCGGTACCTTCTGTCCGAATGTCGCATACGATAACGGAGCTCCGGTCAAAAGCTTCACGTTGAATATATTTCCGAGAGTATCTGTTTCATCCAGTTTTGTGAAAATAAGCCTGTATTCGGATATTTCCGAATATGCCTCCGTGATCCTTATAAGGTCGCGGTATTTGGTAGTGATACTGAGTACCAGGAAAACGTCCTTTTCCTCTTTCGGGATAGCATTTAAGAGCTTTTCGATATCCTCTCGCTGCTGGCTGTCCCTGTGTGAACGGCCCGCAGTATCTATAAGGACAATATCGTAATTCTTCATTTCCTCATATGCATCCTTAAGCTCCGTATCGGAATATACAACCTTTAACGGAACATTAAGTATCTCCGCGTAGGTCTTAAGCTGATCAACTGCAGCGATTCTGTATGTATCTGCCGTCATCAGAGCTACATTCAGCTTTCTGTCAAGCTTTAATTTAGATGCAAGCTTTGCAATGGTAGTGGTCTTTCCTACACCGGTAGGTCCGATAAAGAATACAAATCTTGCCTTCCCTTGGGTGACTCCCATAACCTCTGTCTTTCCAAGCTTTAATACTATCTTCTGGTAAATGCCGGAAAGTATGTTTTCTACGGAAGCATCCCTCTTTAATGTGGGCTCGATCTCGGTGATCAGCTGATTGATATATTTCTCGTCAACTTCATTTTCAACAAGCTGCTTATATATGAGCTGCAGGCAGGCATTATTCTTATCGTCCTGCTCCTCTTTTTTCTCGGCAGCTTCGTTTTTTCCTTCTTCGCTCTTTGCCGCAGCACCCATCTGTTTTTCAAGCAGCATCGCGATATTGGAAATCTTCTGTTCAAGCTGTTCCGTGCCCGAGAAAGCATGCGTCAGCTTTTCATTCTCTTTTTCGTCCTTTTTGTCATCGTCAAGGATAATATCGGGATTATCCTTAAACATGGCCTTTATGCTCTCTCTTCTTGAAAGCTCCGTCTTGGGCGGAGTCTCATCAAGTGCGGCTGTGATCTCATATGTGGGCTTTTTAAACAGACGCATGAGACCGCCGGGTTTGATCTGCTTAACGTTGGTAACGATAGCATCCTTTCCCAGCTCGTCCCTGGCTTTCATTATAGCTTCTGTTTCCGTACTGCCCTGAAATTTTTTGATTATCAATTAACTGTCACCATCCCAACTGATTGAAGTTCTACATCCGAATCAATTTCATAATACGAAATAACTATCAGGTCAGGGAAATAATCCCTGGTAAGCCGTTTGAAATACATCCTGACTATAGGTGAAGTAACCACTATAGGGTTCTTGCCCATATCCTCCAGGACTTTAACCTGCTCTTCGACCGAATCCATAAGCTTTCTGGTCTTGTCAGGATCATAGTTTATATAGGTTGTCTGTTCCGTGGTCTTTACGGAAGCCATGATCTCCTGTTCAACCTTAGGATCGAGCGTAACAACCGAGTTCTTTTCTCCCTTGGGGAAATACTTGGCAGAGATCGCACGCTTCAGGTTCTGCCTTACATATTCCGTAAGCACGTCGGTATCATGCGTTGTGGTCGCATAATCGGCAAGTGTCTCGAATATCGATACAAGATCTCTTATCGAGATGCCTTCACGAAGCAGGTTCTGCAGTACCTTCTGTATCTCGCCTACTCCGAGCAGCTTAGGCACAAGCTCGGAAACCAGTGTCTCATTTGCATCCTTGATGTTGTTGATGAGGTTCTGAACATCCTGACGTGTAAGAAGCTCGTCGAGATGATGCCTTATAACCTCTGTCAAATGTGTGGCTATGATCGAAGGAGGATCTACTACGGTATAACCGTAAGACTCAGCTCTTTCTCTCTGGCTCTCCGTTATCCACAGTGCCGGCAGATGGAACGAAGGCTCAAATGTAGGAATACCTGTTATCTCTTCCTCTACGTATCCGGGATTCATGGCCATATAATGGTCAAACAGTATCTCACCGTCCGAAACCGGAACGCCCTTTATCTTAATAACATACTGGTTAGGGTTAAGCTGTATGTTATCCCTCAGTCTGATGGTAGGTACTACGCATCCGAGTTCCAAAGCTATCTGACGCCTTATAAGTACTACTCGGTCAAGCAGGTCACCGCCCTGATTGGTATCCGCAAGAGGGATGATACCATAACCGAATTCAAGCTCTATCTGGTCAACCTGCAAAAGCTGCGTGACATTTTCCGGTCTTCGTATTTCCTCCGCGGCCGTTTCCTCGGTCGTGACTTCCTTTTCGACTTCCTTTGTCTTTACCTTCTTGTCGATACTTCTTCCGGCTGCCACAAACATAGCTCCGAACGGAATAAATATAAACCAAGGAAGAGGTGTAAGTCCCAGTAATATCATGGCTATACCGACCATGTATAGTACTCTCGGAATAGAGAATAACTGGGAAATAAGGATGTCTCCGATATCGGAATCCTTCGATACCTTGGTAACCAACATACCGGTTGCCAATGATATCATAAGTGAAGGCATTGAGCTTACCAGACCGTCACCGATGGTAAGCATACCATATTTTTCAAGTGCCTCGCCTGCCGTAAGGCCCTGGCTTGTTACACCCATGGCTATACCGCCGCCGAAGTTGATAAGAGTGATGATAAGGCCTGCTACCGCATCACCTTTTACGTACTTCGTAGCACCGTCCATGGAACCGAAGAATGTTGATTCTTCCTGTATCTTCTCTCTTCTCTTTCTGGCCTCTTCATCGGTTATGGCTCCGGTATTGAGGTCGGCATCGATTGCCATCTGTTTACCGGGCATAGCGTCCAGTGTGAATCGTGCGGTTACTTCGGATACACGCTCCGAACCTTTATTGATTACCAGGAACTGTATAAGTATCAGTACTATGAATACGATACCGCCCAGGATCAGATTTCCGCCGCCTACGAATTCACCGAACTTGGTGATGACCTTTCCGGGATCACCTTTTGCAAGGATAAGTCGCGTAGATGATACGTTCAGTGATATTCTGAATATAGTGGTCATCAGCAGTATCGTAGGGAAACTCGACATCTGCAGTACATCCGGTGCAAACAACGCGTTGAACAATACGATCATCGCGATCGACATATTAAACGCTACCAGTACGTCCAGTAATAACGAAGGGATGGG
>JAFZJK010000118.1 GCA_017553965.1 Lachnospiraceae bacterium
CGAGAATCCAAGTGTAGGACTGATACTTTGTGCATCAAAGAATGATGAAGTTGTTGAATATGCTATGAGCCGAACTATGTCGCCGATGATGGTGTCACAGTACCAGTTGCAGTTGCCGGATAAGGAAGTGCTTAGAAAGAAATTACAGGAATTGGCTAACATTCCACAGATTGAGGATAAGGAGTAAAAGACATAAGAAACTGTATGTGTCAGACAACTGAGGCGGGTCTTAACAGAATCTTAATATCAGGGAAAAAGAAATAACGTACATTTAATACTTGTTGTGGGATAATAAGAGTATGAAAAAGAAAAAAGAGCTGTGGAAACTGTCCACATTTCAGATAATAATATATTCTTTTGCCGTTGCCATACTGGTGGGAGCTCTGCTTCTCTGTCTGCCTTTTGCCACAAGGGACGGCAGGGGAGCCAATTTCTTTGATGCACTGTTTACTTCCACTTCCGCAGTCTGTGTGACGGGGCTTGTTGTAAAGGACACATGGCAGCATTGGTCGCTGTTTGGAAGGATAATCATCATCTCACTGATCCAGATAGGCGGACTTGGGATCATTACAGTGACTCTTTTGATCTTCATATTAGCCGGTAAAAAAATCTCGCTGGACCAGCGCCTTGTCATGAAAGATGCTATATCCGCAGATAAGGTGGGAGGTATCCTGCGTCTGACAAGTTTTATATTTCGCTTCACCTTTTTTGCAGAGATAACAGGTGCACTGCTGCTGAGCCCGGTTTTTATCGGTAGATACGGAGTGGTAGACGGTATTGGATATTCTCTTTTCCATTCAGTTTCAGCCTTCTGCAATGCCGGATTTGATCTGGAGGGAGAGTACGGAGCATTTTCATCGCTGTGCCCATACCATGATAATCCGCTGATAAATATTGTCATCATGTGTCTTATTGTATCCGGCGGTCTCGGATTTTTGACCTGGAAAGATATTCTCGATAACAGATGGCGTATCCGTAAGTATTCTGTACAGAGCAAGGGAATAATGATGATGACAGTTATCCTGATCTTTGTCCCGGCATTATACTTTTACTTCACGGAGTTTAACAGCCTTGAACCGGCCGACAGGTTTTTTGCATCGTTATTCCAGTCTGTAACCGCAAGAACAGCAGGATTTAATACCCAGGATCTTGCCAGTCTCACTGACAATGGCAAGATTGTAATGATGGTTCTCATGCTTATCGGAGGAGCGCCCGGGTCCACAGCTGGAGGAATGAAGGTGACGACAATACTTGTGCTGCTGGCATCATCTCTTTCGACCTTCAGGGATCAGGAACAGACAGTACTGCTTAGAAGGACCATCAAAAATGATTCCATCAAGAAGGCCTCATCACTTTTTATGATGTATATTTTCCTGTTTTTGAGCGCTGCAATGGTCATAAGCCATCTGGAAAAAATAGATATCATGACATGTATGTTTGAGACGGCTTCCGCCATAGGCACGGTGGGGCTCAGCCTTGGCATCACATCCACTCTGTCTCTGGCATCCAGGATGGTCCTGATACTTCTTATGTACTTTGGAAGAGTCGGAGGGCTGACCATCATTTTCGCAGCAGTGACCTATAATCCGGTACATGGAAAATATCCCGCAGAGGATATTTCGGTAGGATAACCAAAGGAGCAAAAAATTATGAAATCTGTATTGCTTATAGGACTTGGCAGATTCGGAAGGAATACCGCCATTAAGCTTAAGGAGCTTCGGCATGAAGTCATGGCTATAGATGTAAAGGAAGAGCGTGTAGCGGATATTCTGCCCATTGTTTCCAACGCGCTGATAGGTGATGCCACGAATCAGACCTTTCTGGAATCCCTGGGAGTGAGGGACTATGATCTGTGCATTGTGGCCATAGGAGATAACTTTCAGGCTTCGCTGGAAGCCACCTCCTTATTAAAAGAAATGGGGGCAAAGAAAGTCATCTCAAGGGCTTCCAGTGACGTCCAGACAAAATTTCTGCTCAGGAACGGCGCGGATGATGTTGTGTATCCGGAGCAGCAGGTAGCTCAGTGGACAGCGGTGCGCTACAGTTCCGATCATATCTTTGATTATCTCTCCATTGAAGACGGATACTCCATCGTGGAGATCGATGTTCCGATAAAGTGGATAGGTAAGACGATAGGGGAGCTGGACATCAGAAACAAGTACAAGCTTAACATCATGGCAGTGAAGACTGATGAAAAGATCAGCATGCAGATAAACAACACAACTCAGTTCTCGGGAACTGAGAAACTGCTGGTTCTTGGAAAGGACGCGGATATTCAAAAATGCTTCTGAAATTTATCAATTTTGTAATAGGAAAAGAGAAGACAGGAACAATAGAAAGTGAAGGGACCGGACTGCGTTACAAGGATTTTTGTTTTGTAATTGCCGCGGTATTTCTGGCAACTGTGCTGGGTGTTTTGTTCCATAATATGGGCTTTTCCGATGTTACGGTAATTGCATGGTATATACTTGCGGTGCAGATAGTAGCCATCAGGATCTCCGGCGGTGTTGTCAACGCCGTGGTGTCGTTTATTTGTGTAATAGTCTTTAACTTCTTTTTCACTGAACCCAGGTACTCACTGCTCGCCTACGATTCAGATTACATAATGACATTTATCGTTATGTTCATCGTTTCATTTCTGGCGGGCATGATGGCTGATCAGCTCAGAAAGATGCTAAACCAGGCGGAAAAAGACAAGGTGAGGACCCAGATCCTGTTTGACACCAGCCAGCTCCTTAACAAGACTGAGAATTATGAAGAGATCGCCATCGTCACAGGCATGCAGCTAAAAAAACTCCATGACCGTGATATATGCATCGCTTTGGGCGAAAGCGGAGAAGGCAGCTTGCTCTTTTTCCCGGAGGAATGCAAAAGACATTTTGAAACCCAGATAGAGCAGGACGGTCTTGAGTGGACCTTCAGAAGCGGTAAGCCCACCGGAAGGGGAACTTCGATATATCCGGCAGCCAGAGGCAAATACATCCCGATCATGTACAATGGTTATGTATACGGTGTAGTGGGAATCCTGGAAGATGAAGACAATAATGATCCATATACCGAGGGCATAACTGCGGCTATCCTGAATCAGTGCGAACTGGCTATGGAAAACATTAAAACTGTTGAAGAGAAAGAGGCAGAGAAGCTGAAAGTTCAGAACGAGAGACTTAAGGCCAATCTCCTTCGGGGTATATCTCATGATCTTCGAACTCCCATCACTTCCATTTCAGGCAATGCAAGTGTCCTTCTTAAGTCAGGAGATGATTTTGACAGTGCCACCAGAAGGCAGCTTGAGCAGGATATTTACGATGACTCTGAGTGGCTCATCAACCTGGTGGAAAACCTTCTGGCCATAAGCCGTGTCCAGGAGGGAAATGTGCAGCTTAACTGCTCGGATGAAGTATTGGACGATATAATCGACGAGGCGCTTCAGCATGTAGACAGGCACATCACGGATCATACTCTTGAAGTGAAAAAAAGTAGTGAGATGCTGCTGGTTAATGTAGATGCCCATCTGATAGTTCAAGTGATAATCAATCTTATTGATAACGCCATCAAGTATTCAGGAGAGGGCTCTACGATCTGCCTCGGTACAGAAAAAAAGGACGGTACTATAATTGTATCGGTAAGCGATGACGGCCCCGGTATTCCAGATGAGGAGAAAGGCCGCGTATTTGAGATGTTTTATAACGGGAAGAAAAAAGTCGAGGATTCAAGAAAGAGTATGGGGTTGGGGCTTGCTCTTTGCAAATCCATTGTAGAAGCTCACGGCGGGACAATAAAAGCTGATTCTAGGGAATCCGGCGGCGTTGTATTCAGCTTCACGCTTCCTGAAGCAAAAGGAATAAAAGCAGATGAACACTAAGAACAGGATACTTGTAATAGAAGATGATATACAGATAAGAAAGCTGATGCTCACTTCCCTTAAGGCAAACGGGTACATGGTGGAATGTGTGTCAAACGGGGATGCGGGGATAATGGCTCTTACCGCTAATAAGACTGATATTGTCCTGTTGGATCTGGGACTTCCGGATATGGACGGCGTTTCCCTTATTAAGATAGTCAGGGAATGGAGTCAGGTTCCCATCATAGTTGTAAGTGCCAGGGGAGAAGATCAGGATAAGATAGCGGCACTGGACAACGGGGCAGATGATTACCTCACCAAGCCATTCTCCCTGGATGAACTCATGGCCAGGATAAGGGTGGCCCAGAGAAGGATCGTCAATGCTGAAAGTGCTGATGAATCAAGCAGTGTCTTCAGGAACGGCAATCTGGTCATTGACTATGCTGCAGGGGTTGCATATCTGGACAGCAGAGAGCTGACCCTTACTCCAATGGAGTACAAACTGCTGTGCCTTCTTGCCCAAAACGTAGGGAAGGTGCTCACTTATACTTTTATAACCGAACGGATATGGGGGAATGCCCAGGAGAGTGAAGTCGCTTCCCTAAGGGTATTCATGGCTTCGTTGCGCAAAAAAATAGAAGCAGACACAGCGCATCCTGTATATATCCAGACGCATATCGGTACCGGCTACAGGATGCTTAAACTGTGAGATTCTGTATTTATGTTTTGGTCAAGGGAGTTACAACAAGGGTGGATTACAATAAGATCCTTGGTGAGATATTCTTCATCATGGTTGATGAAATTGCTGATATAACCTTCGATGATTCCATGCAGATAATATTTACTGCGCTGTTTGAAGCTATATTAGTCGTGTTC
>JAFZJK010000119.1 GCA_017553965.1 Lachnospiraceae bacterium
GAGCAGCTTGATGTTACAAGTATGAGGAAAGCTGCAGAGTACCTTATCGGTGAGCATGATTATAAGAGCTTCTTAGGGAACAGACACTATAAGAAATCAACGGTCAGGACGGTAGAAAGTATTATTATCACGGAGGATGTGATAAAAGCCGGTGAGACAGAGTTCCCCGAGATCAAAATGGCTTTTAAAGGGAACGGGTTCTTACCGAATATGGTAAGGATATTAACAGGGACACTGCTTGAGATAGGAGAAGGCAAAAGAAAGCCCGAAGAAATGGAAGGAATCTTATCAGGGTGCGACCGTGCTCTTGCCGGTCCCACGGCACCTGCACATGGACTTACGCTTTTAAAGGTTGAATACTGAGCGGCACATGACAAAACATAGAGAAATAATCGTGGTTGATCAACCCGACTAAGAGAGCACAAAATGTCGGGTAAAAAACTTTGCATGATGATATATTGATAATGCAGCAAGCAAAAAGAAGAGAAAGGATGAATTGAAATGCAAGGCTGGATCGAAGGTTTTCAGAATTCTATCGACTATATGGAAGAGAATCTTACCGAGGAATTGGATATTGAGCAGATCGCAGGTTTAGCAGCGTTGTCTTCGTTTTACTACCAGCGTATCTTCGGAGCACTGTGTGGGATGACGGTCGGTGAATACATCCGTGCGCGCAGGATGACACTGGCAGCTCAGGAGCTCAACAGCGGTGATGCGAAGGTAATAGATGTTGCAGTTAAATACGGTTATGATTCGCCGGACAGTTTCGCTAAGGCATTTCAGAAGTTTCACGGTATTACGCCGTCTCAGGCCAAGGAACCTGGAGCGCATCTTACTTCACTGGCACCGCTGCATATCAAGATCACTATGGAGGGTGGAAACATGTTAGAATATCGTATAGTTGAAAAGGCACCGTTTACTATTGTAGGAGTAAAAAGACCGTTTAATATGGATACCAGTTATCAGGAAGTGCCCAAGTTCTGGGATGAATGGCTGGCACAGGGTGAAAAGAGATCCATAATGGGTACATTTGGAGCATGTATCGGTACGGAAGGAAAGAATTTTGATTATTGGATCGCAGATCTTTATTTCCCTTGGGAGGAGATCCCTGAGGGCTGTGAGACAAAGGTGATCCCCGGAAGCTACTGGGCACAGTTCCCTTGTACGATCGACACATTACAGGACACAAACACAAAGATCTGGTCGGAATGGTTACCTGCACTTAAAGGATATTCCTTAGCAGGAGAGTATGACATAGAGGCATATCTTCCTCCGATGGAAGGATCAACCGAGATGTCGGTATACATATGGGTACCGCTTAAAAAAGATTAAATAATATAACTTTAGGGAACTTTTTATTGAGATCACATCAAAAAGTTCCCTAAAATGTGTGTTGGAGGAAAAGTGATCATGGAAATAATCTATAAAAAACTTACCGAAAACGAACTTGACCGTTTTATCGGCATGCGTATAACGCAGCTTACAGAGGAATATACTTCAGAAGGGAAGAGCGCCCCTGAAGTAGATCTGGAAAGCGCATTAAAAGAGTACTATCATAAGCATATGGCTGACGGTACATTTGTATCATGGCTTGCCATGGATGGGGATAAGATCATAGGGACAAGCGGTATGTCTTTTGTAGAGAAGCCTCCGTACTTTAGCTGTCCGACGGGCCGGTTGGGACTGCTTTCCAGTATGTTTACCGATCCCGCATACAGGAGAATGGGGATCGCCAAAGAACTGCTTGACCGGGTAGTCAAAGAGGCAAAAGCATATGGATGCGGAGCGGTACAGATCACTGCTTCCAACATGGGAGTAAAGCTTTACACTGCATACGGATTTCAACATAACGGCAATTTTATGCAGTACAAATTAAGCTGACGGAAAGGATAGCAAACGGAGGAATATAGATATGGATAAGATGATCTTGGATTGGCTTTTGGAGGAAGAGACTCCCGAAGTAAGGCTCAGAACATTAAAGGAATATGAAAAACTGGCAGACGATGACGAAAAGGTCATCGAGTGCAAAGATAAACTCTTACATAGTAAAACATATGAGAGGGGACTTAAAAAACTAAAGACTGATAAGCCCTGGGCGAAGTATGACGCCATTATGGCATTTGCTGAGTGGGGACTGACAAGGGCTGATATCGGAAAAGATATTGATGATGAGGTGTTTGGCCTTATCAAAAGCACAGGTTTCAAAATGCTGTGCGGAGAACCGTTACTGCTCAGGAACCTTGTTAAGCTGGGTTACTATGAGGAAGAGATCGTGAAAAATGAGGTTGATACCATCCTTAAAGGTATCAAGGATGACGGTGGTTTTGGGTGCATAAGTACCAACAAAAAGATCAATGATCCGAAAAAGCCCCATAAGAGCTGTGCCCGTTATACGGTTGAATTCCTTTGGCTGGTAGCGGATCTTCATCTTTTGGGATATAGGATGGATTGCGAAAGTGCGTTGGTTCATTATTTCACAAAGCGAAATATTTTCTACAGGACCGATGATATGAAAACACCTTTGGTGGATGTTATGCTTGGAACATTTTATCCGCCCGATCCGATCAAGATCGGAGCACATAATATAGTATATGCCTTAAGAGTGCTTGGATGTGATCCTAATTCCGATGCGATGCAGGCAGGATATAAAGTTCTTGATCAGCACAGGCTGGAGAACGGAAGATATATCCTTACCGCATCTAAAAGCGTTCCTGCATTTAAAGCAGGAAATGTTGGAGAAGAGAACAAGTGGATAACACTTTATGCTTATATGGCAAAGTGAGATAAGGGACTGTTCTTAGTCGTTTTTTGATAAAATAGAACAGGTAATCGTTCATAGACTGATAATAGCAGGAGGAGATTTTGATATGAAAAGAAAACGCCTGAATCGCGATGGCTGGGGATTTATGTATTATCCGTATTATCAGATGAGGGTTGACGATGATCTGTTTCACGGAAGTGTCTGCCTTATCAGATTTACAGATGGGGAGGCTAATTATTGGCAGACACCGAAAGCAGGGAGGATCCAGGTAACCGGTGCCGGTATGACGTGGCTTCAACTGATACCTGATGACAGTAGCCATGTGATTACTATAAAGTACTTTCCTGACGGGATACATGACAGTGAAAGAAAGAACTATCCCGTTACTTCCAACCCGAAATATCAGCCTTCAATATGGTATGTGGATATAATTGACAGAATAGAATATGATGAAGACGGCGTGGCGGTTTTTATTGATAAATATCTTGATGTTATATTTACTCCCGAAGGAGATGTTAAGGTTGA
>JAFZJK010000120.1 GCA_017553965.1 Lachnospiraceae bacterium
GAACATACGCCTCTCCTCCTCTATCTCGGCCGATGTAGCCGCCTGCCAGTATGGGGTGTAATCCTCGCTTGCGTCTATGATAAATACGGTATCAAACTCCATACCTTTGGCAGAATGAAATGTAAGAAGCCCCACTCCGCTTTCCTTCTCCTTATGTTCCGCTGTCTTTTTACGCAGTGCCTCCGAATACTCCTCTATGTGCTTTTTCCAGTCGGCATATGTTGTAAACTCCGCCGACGAGGCTTCAAGCTCATTAAGTATCTCATACAATCCGTCCGCATCAAGCATGCGTTCCTCAGCATATTTCTTTATAAAGCCGTCATATCCGACCGCTTTTCGGATATACCCGACTGCTGCCTTTGGCGAAAGCTTACCGAGTATGGTCAGGTCATATTTCAGTTTGTCCAACTTTTCACGTACGTATGCCTTATCCCTGTTCTCTGCATACAAGGTATCAAATGACAGATCCTGCTGCCTTAAATGTTCACGTCTTATATAACGTGACGGTCTGTTAACTATCTGCAAGAAGAACTCCCGCCATCTCTCAGCACTGCCGACAGGACTGCCACTTTCGTACTGTGTATGCGCCGTACTTCCCGGTTGCAGTCCTGCAAGCTCCATATATGCAAATATATTCTTTGCCACCCAATGCTCATATATGTTCGGTACGGAGTCCTTGATCACAAACCTGATATTCCGCTCTTTAAGCTTGCTTACAAGCATACCGGGCTGGGTATTTACACGGTACAGTACCGCTATTTCCGATGCATCGATGCCCCGGGCTATAAGGTTTTCCACCATATTTGCCACATACATGGTCTCTTTTCCCACATCGGGGAACTCGCGGTACATTACCGTATCTGTCTTCAAAAAACCTTTCCTACCTGACTTTAACACCTTTTTAAAGCGGCTCTTATTATGAGATATAAGGTTGGATGAGCATTCTACTATGCTTTCGGAGCACCTGTAATTAACTCCCAGTGTTATCCTCTCATACTCCTTCAGTTTCTTATGATTCTTTTCAAACTCAAACATAAGCTCCGAAGAAGCACCCCTGAAGGCATATATGCTCTGGTCGTCATCTCCCACCACAAATATGTTATGATGAGGCTCTGCAAGCCTTTTTATAAGCTCATACTGCAACGGACATATGTCCTGAAACTCATCTATAAGTATGTACTCATATACCTGCTGCCAATATGAAAGTACCTCAGGATGCTCATCAAAAAGCCTTCCGCACAGCAGCATCATATCGTCGAAATCAATCTTTTTCTCGTCTCGCAGGATCCGCTCAAACTCATTGTATATCTCTTCAAACTGCTTTTTATCCGTTCCCACGCTTCGAGAACAGCGATTCGTCATCTCACCTTTACGGTTTTTTATACAGCTTATCTCGGAAGAGAGCACAAAAATAAGATCACCGTCAAGAAAGTTTGCTGCACCTGCTTTTTGTGCCGCATCCCTTAAATACCGTGTCCTTTCATCTTCAGTTAAAATATTGGAAGAATCATAAGAATAAGCATACCTAAGTATCTTAAAGAATAAAGCATGGAATGTGGAAAATGTTACTCCCTGCTCCCCGCCTGTCAAGACTCTGTATCTTTCTCTCATCTCTTCTGCGGCGGTCCTTGTAAATGTGATGACCAGTATCTTTTCCGGGGGAACTTCGCATTCTCCCGTAAGATACATGATACGGTTAGCAATAACCGTGGTCTTTCCAGAACCCGGCCCTGCAAGAACCATGCAGGGCCCGGTAAAATGCCTTACGGCTAAAGATTGTTCTTTGTTGAAATTCATTTACGAGCATTCTCTCCTTATTTCTCAAGAAGGGAAATACCCTTACGTATCCTGGCTAATGACTCCTCTTTGCCCAAGATCTCCATGATCTCGTAAGCTCCGCCGGGTGTCATCTGCTTACCCGATACTGCGGTTCTTAAAGGCCAGAGAGCTATGCCGTTCTTGATCTCTTTCTCCTCTACGTATTTCTGTACCAGTGCCTGGATACCGTCTATAGTGAAGTCATCAAGCGCCTCTAACCTGGGGAGAAGATCCTTCAGTGACTCTAACGAATTCTCGGAGTTTGTCTTCATCTTCTTGTGAGTATACATCTCAATATCATACTCGGGAAGCTCCTCAAAGAAATCTATCTTCTCCGCTATGTCGCATAAAGTTTCAATACGTGTCTTAACCAGATCCGCAATCTTTTTCTTATCATAAGGCTTGGTAATAACCTTATCGATATAAGGAAGTGCCAGCTTGTAATACTTCTCGTTGTCCATGGCTTTTAAGTACTCGCCGTTCATCCAGCGAAGTTTTACCATGTCAAATACTGAAGGAGCTTTGTTGATATGTGTGTAATCAAACAGCTCTATAAGCTCATCAAGCGAGAATATCTCGCGATTATCGGGACCGCTCCAGCCAAGCAGTGCTACAAAGTTCACTATCGCCTCTGCTACAAAACCCTGCTCTATCAGATCCTCAAATGAGGAATGCCCGCAACGCTTGGAAAGCTTCTGGTGCTCCTCATTTGTGATAAGAGGAAGATGTACATATGTAGGCTCCTCCCATCCGAATGCCTTATACAATCTCGTATACTTGGGAGTGGATGTGATATACTCATTACCTCTTACTACATGACTTATCTTCATCAAATGGTCATCCACAACATTTGCAAAGTTATATGTAGGGAAGCCGTCAGACTTGATAAGTATCTGGTCATCCATCTCGGAGTTGTTGATCGTAACCTCTCCGTAGTTGGCATCGGTAAATGTTGTGGTGCCCTCTCTCGGTATGTTCTGTCTGATAACGAAGGGCTCACCTGCTGCAAGTTTTGCCTCAACCTCCTCTTTGGAAAGGCTTAAGCAATGCTTGTCATAATGTGTGATAGTCTCACCGTTTACCTCGGTCTTTAACGTCTC
>JAFZJK010000121.1 GCA_017553965.1 Lachnospiraceae bacterium
ATTAAAGGTTTTCCTATCGGTTATGATGCACATACCAACAATGCTATCGAAGATGAGTCACTTATGATCACATCGGATTTCAATTTTGTAAATGTTGATTTCTATGTGGAATACAGAGTTACTGATCCTGTTAAAGCACTCTATGCTTCGGAAAACTATGAGGCTGTATTAAAGACTATTGCACAGTCAAGCATAAGAGCAGAAATAGGCTCTTATCCGGTAGACAGTGTCATAACCACCGGAAAGAGTGAGATACAGGCAAACATCAAGGAAAAGATAACACAGGTACTTGATAAGCATGATATAGGTATAAATCTTATCAATATAACTATTCAGGATGCGGAGCCACCTACAGCTGAGGTACTTGAAGCATTCATGAACGTAGAATCTGCAAAGCAGGGTGCCGAGACTGCAGTAAACAATGCCAATAAGTACCGTAACGAGCAGATACCCGCGGCAGAGGCAGAGGTTGACCAGATATTAAAAGAGGCCGAATCAACCAAGGAAGCACGTGTAAACGAGGCACAGGGCCAGGCTTCCCGTTTCAATGAGATATATAATGAATACAAGAAATATCCGCTTATTACAAAACAGCGTATGTTCTACGAGGCTATGGAAGAGCTTCTTCCCGATCTTAAAGTCATAATAGACGGATCGGACGGAGGAACGGAGAAAATACTTCCCATAGAACCCCTTATAAGCACAGGAACACTGGAAACTGTTGAGTAAGACAAGGAGATAAAACCTATCAAGTCATAAAAAGAAAGCGAGATTAAAATGAGCGAATATAACAACGAAAAAACTTCACCCGCAGGTGATGATAAAATAGAGCGTATCCGTCAGCCTAAATCAAAGACTCCTCTTATAGTTGTGGCTGTCATAGCTTTTTTGGCTATAGTGGTACTGATCAATTCAATGGTTATTACCAAGGAAAATGAATATACACTTATAAAGCAGTTCGGAAAGGTAGAAAGAATAGTTACCAAAGCAGGTCTTTCTTTCAGAATACCTTTTATCCAGACAACTGACACACTCCCTAAGACCATTCTTTTATACGATCTTACCGAGTCTGATGTTATCACTCAGGATAAAAAGACCATGGTGGTTGACAGCTACGTATTATGGAAGATCACTGATCCGTTAAAGTTTACACAGACCCTTACCAATATCACAAATGCTGAGGGACGTATAAATACCATAGTTTACAACTCCATGAAAAACATCATAAGCAGTATGACTCAGATAGATGTTATCGGTTCACGTGACGGTGCATTGAGTGAAGCTATCATGAGTAACATAGGAAACAGTGTTGAACAGTATGGTATAACATTTGTCAGCATTGAGACAAAGCACCTTGATCTTCCGAGTGATAATAAGGCTGCTGTTTATGAGCGTATGATCTCAGAGAGAAATAACATAGCGGCATCCTATACAGCTACCGGTGAGTCTGAAGCAAAGATGATCCGTACCAAGACCGATAATGAGATCGTAGTAAGCGTATCTGAGGCCGAGGCTCAGGCAGAGAAGATCATAGCTGAAGGTGAGGCAGAGTATATGAAGATACTCTCGGAAGCATATAATACTCCCGAAAGAGCTGAGTTTTATACTTTCGTAAGAGCGCTTGACGCTGCAAAGAAGTCCATGAAGGGAAACAATAAGACCTTAATTATCGGCTCTGATTCTCCTCTGGCGGAAATATTTAATAAAGTCGAGTAATGTGGACTTACTTTTTTCACAAATATGTGATAATATATGACTGCTTGCTAAATGCAGGCAGTCTTGTTATGCCCGAAAGAGTATATGCTTTTCTTTCGGAAAGTTTATGGTAAAAAAGAGGAAATACGATGAAGAAATTTACAGTATTGGCACTGTGTCTTGTTATGGTGCTTTCACTTGCTGCATGTGGCAAAACAGAAGATGGCGGTACAGAATCACCTACTGCAGATCCTGTATTCAAGAGAGAAGAAGGAGCCAA
Organism: Lachnospiraceae bacterium; assembly: GCA_017553965.1. The sequence goes on from JAFZJK010000121.1 coordinate 1,976, forward strand.
TATCATTACGGGATATAAGCCCGGTGATGTGAAGCTTGGACAGTATACAGGTCTTACATATACACCTATGTCGACAGAAGTCAGTGATGAAGAGGTGCAGACAGAACTTGACTCATTTGTATCTTCGTATAAGTCTAAGATTGAAGTGACCGACAGAAACGTTGTCCAATTCGGAGATGTAGTTGCGATCGATTATAAGGGTTTTAAAGCAGGAGAAACGGAGCCCTTCAGTGGCGGTACAGGTTCTTCCGAAGCTCTTTGGATAGGTTCGGGTACTTTTATCCCGGGCTTTGAAGATGCACTGATCGGTCACGAAAAGGGAACTACTTTTACAATAAATGTAACATTCCCCGAAGATTACCCGAATTCCGAAATGGCCGGTGTGGAGGCAAATTTTGAGGTTACTGTTAATTCGATAAGCATATACAGATTTCCTGAGCTTACGGATGCTTTTATTGCCGAAAAGACAAGCAATAAATACGAGACCATTGAAGCATACAAAGAAAACATAAGAAATCAGAAAAAGAGTGAAAAGCAATCGGAAGCAGAGGTCCAGAAGGAAAACGATCTGGCTCAGCTTGCAATAGACAATGCTACGTTCAATATTGATCTTACGGAAGAAATAAAAAAGGCTCTTGCTAATCTTAAGAATAATCTGGATAGTATGTATATTAACTCATTCGGTGTTGATGGCGCAGGCTACTATTATCTGGCATATGGCATGTCTTCCGAACAGTATGCGGAGCACCTCCAGAAGATGACAGAATTCAGCGTAAAGTATGAGTATGTACGTTCAGCTATAGTTGAAGCCGAAAGGTTTGAAGTAACGGATGCTGAAATAGATACTTTGGCAAGCAATCTTATGGCTCAGTACGGTTATACAAGTTTGAACGATCTGTATGATGCCATTAAAAGCCAGAACGGAGTGGAAGGAAGAGAATTCCTTACAGAGCAGGTTAAGCTCAACAAGGCGAGTGATCTTATATTCTCAACAGCTATTCCGAAATAAAGAAAAAAACATTTGACAATTTGAAATACATAGTATATTATACATTCATATTTAAAGTTCAAATGCTTTGACGGAGAGGATTAGTTAAACGGAAGTGTCAGAGAGAACGGTCCCGGGCTGAAAGACCGTTTCATGAAAGTTTAATGAAGGTAGCTCCTGAGCAATGTTCCTGAAAGAAACTTATTTATGTTTTATCCGGGCGGTTATACAGGATATGACGATATGAGGTTCAAGTAGGGTGCATCGGGAAGTCCCGTTACAGACGAGCAGCTTGTTAGAGCAGCGTAAATGAGACCGGAGCGTAAACTCGTTTATGTCCGGTGAATTAAGGTGGTATCACGATAGCCCTCATCGTCCTTATACGGTGGGGGCTTTTTCATTCAGAAAGGAGATTTATATGGCAGAGAAAGAACTTATGGCCAAGACCTACGATCCCAAACAGATCGAAGACAGACTCTACAGTAAGTGGGTAGAAAAAAGATACTTCCATGCAGAAGTAGATGAGACTAAGAAACCTTTTACCATCGTGATCCCGCCCCCCAATATCACAGGACAGCTTCACATGGGACATGCACTTGATAATACCATGCAGGATATCCTTATCCGTTTTAAGAGGATGCAAGGGTATAATGCACTCTGGCAGCCCGGTACCGATCATGCAAGTATAGCTACCGAGGCTAAGATCGTTGAGACCTTAAAGAAGGAAGGCACTTCCAAGGAAGAGCTCGGACGTGAAAAGTTTCTGGAGCGTGCATGGGCTTGGAAAAAAGAGTACGGCGGAAGGATCGTAAGCCAGTTAAAGAAGCTCGGTTCATCCTGTGACTGGGAACGTGAGAGATTCACAATGGATGAGGGCTGTAATAAGGCCGTTACCGAAGTGTTTACAAAGCTCTATGACAAGGGCTGGATATATAAGGGTTCCAGGATCGTTAACTGGTGTCCTGTATGCCAGACTTCCATCTCTGATGCAGAGGTTAACTATGAGGAGCAGCAGGGACATTTCTGGCACATCAAGTATCCCTTCATCGAGGCTGACGGCAGTATCTCTAAAGTAAGATTCTTAGAGTTTGCTACCACACGTCCCGAGACCATGCTCGGTGATACAGGTATCGCTGTAAATCCTGAGGATGAGAGATATGCTGACATTGTAGGTGGCTACGTATGGCTTCCTTTCGTAGACAGAAAGATCCCGATCATCGCCGACAGCTACGTAGAAAAGGACTTCGGAACGGGCGTA
>JAFZJK010000122.1 GCA_017553965.1 Lachnospiraceae bacterium
ATAATAATTATGTTACCGTTCAACTCGTCACTATCTCAAGTGACTCACATGTTTTATCATGTGATGAAATTTTAGGAAATTTCAAGGTTGTCATGCTATTCAGTTATCAAGGTTCTGTGCTGTTCTGCACTCCTTTTAAACAACACTCCGGAGCGCGTCAGCAAATGGTATTATATCACCCGTATTTTTGATTGTCAACACTTTTTTTAATCTTTTTTTATATTTTTTTTAAATTTCTCAAAGCCCCCATAAAACAAGCGTTTTTTGGCATAAAAATAGGACTCGTCAGGGGATTTTTTTCCTAATAGAGCCCTACTGTATATATTAGATATATTTATAAATAGACCGCCACAACATTTAAGTGAGGCGGTCCTGATAAAAACTCTTGTTCATTTTTACTTCAGCATTCCAAATACCATATTTACCACAGGGTTATAAGTATAAAACCAGGTAAGCGGTTCACTTTCATTAACCATCTCTATAACAGCTGCTCCCATGGATGTGGTCGGGAAAGCAATAGCTGCTATATATAATACAGAAACAATAAGAAATCCCTGTGCAAATCCCATGATCATTCCCAGCAAGGTATTCGCCTGTTTGATACCGGGCAGCTTGGCTGCGATGTCAAGCAACAGTCCTGCGATCAGAACGATAACTGTCACCACCATAAATGTAAATACATATGCTATGGCACTTATTATCAATTCGGTCATCCTGGTATAGATATTATCTATCATCTGCTTACGGGCTTCTGCAGACGTTGCTGACTCTGCATCCCCGGCTTTATTACATCTTTCTACGATCAGTTCTTTAAGCTGATCGGGCATATCGATTTTTTCCACATAATCCCTTATCTTGATTTCATCAGTGATCTTGTTCTTCAGATCGATCTTTTGTTCTAAGCTATTATATATCTTTTCAGGTATCTCTGTATGTTCATTTATATAATCAGCTACATACGGAGACAGCACACCCGTGATCAAGATAATTAAAAATAAGGAAAACATGGTAAAAACGGTATGCACAAATCCTTTTTTTGCTCCCAATAATGTGCAGCCCACTAAGATTACCGCGACAATTATCAAAAATAAATTCATTTCCCCCACTCCTTTCCTCTATACTTAATCTATTGACTCCTCTTTGCTTGTTTCTTTTTCCGTCTTAAGTCTTATTATTCTAACTTCATTTCCTCCAAGTACACAGTATTTATCCTTACCGGCAGGGAAAATACTCCTGATACCGCCGTCAATCTGTGTCCTGAACTTTTCAGAACCGTTTAAGTAATATATGATACAGGAAGAGTTGCTGTACATGATCAGCTCATCGCCTTCGATACACATACCTGTATATGCCAGACCTGTAACTATAGTCTTTTTGGACTTTCCGTCAGTATCAAATATAGTGATCTTTGAAGTACCGTCTGTTTCGCTTTCAGCAAGACATATCAACTCAGAGTCATAGCATACGGCAGAAAGCCTAACTGTTTCCTGGGTAGCAAGTTCCGAAGGTGTTTCCTTCATCCTGTATAGTATGCACCTGTCCTCTCCGAAGGCACATACGCGGTCATTTGTGATAAATTTTACTTCGGGGATTATCTTACCTGCATAAGAATAACTGCCTACTACTCTGCCGGCGAAATTCTGTCCTACACTGCCGAAATTATAAAATGTTACCCACGATGCAAGTTCATCGCCTATCTTCATATAAGAAGTAACAAGTTTCTTTCCATCGTCCGAAAGATCGACCGAAAGAGGAAACCCGTCAGCTGAAATACTGGTTTCTATATCAAGAAGAAGCACACCGTTTATATCATATACATAAATATGATCATGTGAAAGCGAATCGGTCCATACGGCAACAACGCCCTGGGCTGCAATAGAAATATCCACTATTTTTTCAGGGATATTTATATGGTAATTACCGCCCTGTCCGTCCGTAATGCATACTGTCTGCATACCCTTATCGGCAAATGCACAGTAATCTCCGCACACATCCACAATAGGTTTCTTCATATTATAGCTAATATTCCAGACAGCTCTTCCGTCCAGATATGCCTCGGCACCGTCATTATTGTACTTAATATAACCTTTGCCGTATCTGGCATATTTATTCTGGCTGGTAACCTCAGCGGAAGAAATAACCTCAAACGAAGTATACACACTATTCTCCTTTATCATTTTATAAAGGAGTAAGGCTATACTTCCGAGCACGCACACAAAGATAAGGATGATCGGCCCCAAATGCCATTTCTTCCCACCCTGGTTCTGCTCATTTTCAGTTTGTTCTTCTCTTGTCCTATATCTGTCCAACTTTGTCCACCTGCTAACCGTCTGTCATCCCGATTACGGGATCCAACGTTTTATAGAGACTCTATGCTCTTGTCAACTGTCTTCTTATAGACATCCAATGCATCAGCTACAGTCTCTGCATTTCCATCATTAATTATTTCTATCAGATTATCAATAACCGGAACCGAAAGTATCTCTTTGCCAAGATACGATTCGTAATTCTTTGAGATCTTAACCGTAAGGTCGTTAAGCTCAGCCTCCACAGCATGCTTTTCCTCACGAGTGTTTTCCAAAGCTTTCTGGTCTTCCTCGATCTCTTCAAAAAATCTTGTATGGATCTCGTTTGCAATGTCCTTCTTTGTCTGATTTTCAAACTGGGTCATCGCATCCTGTTTCTCTTCGACTATGGTATCTATCTGTTTCTGAATCTCGTTTATCTTGGTATCAAACTTTTCAAGCGCATATCCGCTCTCGTCGGAATCGTTCTTGATATTTTCTTCCTTCTTGGAAATCCTTCTCTTTAAGCTTGCGATCTTTCTCTTATATACTGCGATCTCTTTAAAGTCTTTCTTATAACGTTTATATACATTCTTTCTGAGGAAGTAATATGCTAATGCCACCAAACATATCACTATAAGATACAGCGGCAAAAGCCACAATCCGCTTGCCTCTTTAGGAAATGCCAGCCAGAAAACGATAAGCGGAATGGAAAGCAATACCAAAACCGTAAGCAGGATGATACCATACTCGCCCAGACTGTTCGGTATAAACATCGACAAAAAGTATTTAGTCTCAAAGATACTCGGAATATCATTCTTTGAGAAAAGAGATGTGATATTGGCCTTATTGACTCTTATCTCTTCACGCAGATCCTGGGTTTCGTTCTCTATTCTCTTTGAAACACCGCTGGTCTTTGCGCTGGCACGTCTTGACTGTTCCTTCTTCATGCTGGAACGTACCTTGCTCAGCTGTGAGTCAAATGATGCTTCTATCTCGCTCCTGCGCTTTGAGATAGTGCTGTTGATCTCAGAAGCTTCCGCCTTCTTCGCAGTATCTAGCTGCTTGGAAAACCTTTTCTCGTCTTCGTTAAGCTTTGCTTCCCTGTCTCTTAATTCATCGTTTTTCTCAAGATCGTCCTTAATTTCGTACAGGACATACACGCCCTTACTTAAGATATTGTTTTCTTCCATGATTCATCCCCACATGCATTCTTTTTTTCCTTGACTTGTACAAAAAAAGTTGCGCTCTTTTTTGTCAGGTGCTGTGTTACAGTGAGATTCGTCCCTCAAGTGCACGCAGCAGGGTAACCTCATCTATATATTCAAGGTCTCCGCCCACGGGTATACCGTTTGCGATCCTGCTCACCTTTATCCCCGCCGGCTTAATCAGCTTGCTTAAGTACATGGCAGTAGCTTCACCTTCGACACTCGAATTGGTGGCTATTACCACTTCCTCTATTTCCTCCTGCTGAAGCCGTAAAAGAAGTTCTCTTATCTTGATATCTCCCGGCCCTATACCGAGCATAGGTGATATCACCCCGTTTAATACATGATAAAGTCCGTTGTATTTTCCTATTCTTTCATACGCAGCCATATCCCTGGTAGTCTCCACCACCATGACCGTTTTGGGATCACGGTTAGGATTGGAGCAGATCGGACATATTTCCCTGTCTGTCAGGCAGAAGCATCTTGAACAATATTTTACTCCTGCCTTCGCATCGGTAATGGCAGCCGTAAGTCTTTCAACCCTTTCGTTTGGCATATCAAGGATATGAAACGCCAGCCTCTGAGCCGACTTCGTGCCTATACCCGGAAGCGATCCGAGCTCCGAGATAAGTCTGCTTATCTTTTCGCTATAATATTCCATAATTTAGAAACCGAATCCGCCTAATCCGCCAAGTGTGGAACCGAGGCCGCCTGCTACTGAGTTCATCATGCCTTCCTGTTCCTCTTCCATCTTCTTTAATGCTTCATTAACCGCAGCAATGATAAGATCCTGAAGCATCTCGATATCGTCGGGATCAACTACTTCAGGAGAAAGTGTTACAGATGTAAGCTCTTTCTTGCCCGATACCTTTACGGTAACAGCTCCGCCGCCTGCAGATGCCTCCCATTCCTTGGTCTCAAGCTCTTTCTGCTTCTCTTCCATCTGGCGCTGCATACGCTGTGCCTGCTTCATCAGATTGTTCATGTTTCCGGGGATACCACCGCCGAAACCGCCTTTCCTACCCATTTATAAGTCCTCCTTAAATATAATCTTATTAATCTATCTGCCTGATAGCCAGTTTTACTACCTTTCTTAAATCCCTCTTTTGGAGATTTGTTTTTCCGTCATCGACTCCGACCGTTATGTCCAGGTCCTTGCCTGTGATCTTAGCTATCTGGGTTTTAAGTTCATCTATCCTGGAAGGCTGCAGCTCTCCGTTCATCTCGTTTCTAAACTGCATAGTCCTTACATCAAGATCGTTTTTGAAAACTATGTGGAGTTTTCCGTTTTCTTCTATAGGTACTGCCGTAGAAAGCATAGTGCCCGACAGCTTATCTATCCCGTTCATCCTTCCGGTTATCTGCTGCCAGCTGTTTATAACCTGTACAATATCTTCCGGTAATGCTTTTGCCAGTTCCTCGGCATTAAAACTGTCCGGTTCAGGAGTGTTTTCTGCAACAGATTTATTTTCCGTACCTGTTCCCTTTGTGCTTACAAAGTCACCGTTCTCAAGCTTTTCCTCCAATACACGTACCCTGTCAAGGAGTGCACTGTAATCGGTCTGCATCTGAGGTCTAACAAGCTTTATCAGCTCAACTTCTATAAGAAGTCTTTTCTGTGATGCATATCTGATACGATTTAAAAGCTCCGACATAATACTTATGTATCGTATAAGTGTTTCTCCGTCAGCCACATGGGACTCATGGATTATAAGCTCCATATTTTCCTTGGAAAACTCAAGTACCTCATAAGGATCCTCTACCGACTGCGCCAAAAGAAGGTTTCTTAAATAACCTGCGAAATCGGATACAAACATCGTAAGCTCTCTGCCGGATGCAAGTACTTCGTCAAGTATTGTCATACAGCCCTCTGCAGAACCTGCAGTAATGTATCTGAGTAATCTTGCAAATACTTCTACATCGACGGAACCGAGTACTTCCAATACTTTGTCATATGTAAGCTTCTGTCCGATATAAAAAGCTATGCACTGGTCAAGTAAGCTCTGTGCATCACGCATGGAACCGTCTCCGACCCTGGCAATGTATTTTAACGCCTTTTCCTCTGCTTCTATACCTTCGGACTTCATAAGGTCCGCGAGGCAACCCGCTATGGTATCGGTCGTTATCCTCTTAAAGTCATATCTCTGACACCTTGAAAGTATGGTGATCGGTATCTTATGTACTTCAGTGGTAGCCAGAATGAATATAACATATTCCGGCGGTTCCTCCAATGTCTTTAACAGCGCATTAAATGCACTTGTGGAAAGCATATGTACCTCATCTATGATGAACACCTTATACTTTCCTTCTGTAGGAGAATATTTTACATTCTCTATTATATCTCTTATATTTTCTACACTGTTGTTGGAAGCGGCATCCAGTTCGGTAACATTCATCGAAACCTGCGAATCTATGCTCTTGCATACGCTACACTGTCCGCATGGGCTTCCGTCCACGGGAGATTCACAGTTGACCGCTTTTGCAAAAAGCTTGGCCACCGAGGTCTTGCCGGTTCCTCGTGTACCGCAGAACAGGTAAGCATGTCCGATCCTGCCCGTCTTCATCTGGTTCTTAAGGGTAGTCACTATGTGATCCTGCCCCCTGACCTCGTCAAAGCTCTGCGGTCTGTATTTTCTGTATAAAGCCAAATAGCTCATTTAAGTCCTCTTAATTCTGTATACGAAAAACCATATCAATCAATTATAAATAATTTTTTTCCAAAAAACAAGTAGTGTCTTTAAAACACAAAAATCCGGTCAAACATACGTATCAGATCAAGGCGCCCCTTAGCCGTGATAAAGCCCGACATAAAGGCACCCTGAAACGTAGTTTTACCGGTTATTATCCTGTTTACCATATCCCTGGTGGTAGTAGCCGTCATATCCGGATTTTCAGCCTCACCGTAATAACACTTAGCCTTATCCGGACCAAAATCAAGGACTATGGTCTTATCCGTATCAGTCATTTTGATGCAGCAGACAGCCTTAAGACCATCCTCAGGAGCCTTAAATGCTTTTTCAAAACTCCTAATGATGTTCTCATAACCGTCATCCGAATACTGACCCAATATAGACTTATATATCTGGGACAGTTTCTCCACATCTTCTTTCTGCTTTTTAACAAATGTATCATCTGCCACATACTCTGACAGCTGCTCGCTCTCCTGCGGAGTAAGCTCTATGCCTGCCGAAGGTATATCGCTGTGGCCGGCATTTTTACTGCTCGGAAGCAATACTGATTTATGGCTGACGATCCTGTATATCTCTTCAGCCTTTTTCTCTATTATAGATGCATATGTTTTATTGGTCTCAAACAAAGCATGGTTTTCAACATAAGTGCATATCCCGTCACATACCATGCCGCCCAGTGTCTCCCAGGCATTAATTATATCTTCAAGCGCACGTCTCTCGCCTCTGGTGACAGAGACTACTACAGGGAACATGTATAAGCTCTTAAGCTTCTTTTTGTCAGCATAAAGCCAGCACGAATCAAGGAAAGTCTGCATAAGACCTCCTATTCCGCACCATTCAACACTAACGGCAAGGATCACCGCATCGGCATCCTTAAAGGTATTGGGAAGCATGGAAATACCGTTTTTCTGTTCATACAGATTGTACCTGGCGGTACTGACACGGATCTCCTTTAATACATCCTGTATTTTATTGATCACGTACAGCGTAGGATCCTCGATAAGTCCCCTGCCGCCATAATAAATATTGACCTTCATGTAAACCCTGCCTTTCATCCGCCTGACCCATATATTGTGGTTAAAATACACCAATCTTTATTATACTACAAGAGGATGGTTTGTGCAAGTATTTACTGTTTATTCAAACCGGTATTCACAGAGGCCTATTTTAATATGGTCTCCTTTGGAAAGTTTTACCGGGCTACTATTTATTTTTACATTGTTTATGTACGTTCCGTTTCGGCTATTCAAATCACTGACAAAAATGGCGTCCTCTAAATAATCAAGCTTCAAATGGTAACGCGAAACCCCCGTGGCATTAAGGCAGAAATCCATATGTGCCTCGTCCTTCCCAATGTAAAAAGGAAAAGTATCCGCCACTATACGCGGGTATGAATCCGAGACCAGGACTACCCTTTTCGTGGTATGTTTTTCCATATTCGGATCAAATAAAAGCTCCGTCTCTTCACCGCTGTCAGCCAGTAGTTCTGTTACATCTTCTTTGTTATGAACAACCGGTGATTTTCTTTTATTTGTACCCTCGATGACAGGAAGTGCTTTTTTATCATTTTGTGTTTTGTTTTCAAAGCAGGATGCTGGAAGCTTTTTTATTATATACCACCCGACCGCAGCACCAAGTGCCAGCACGGCGCCGAGTTTTAGCGGGTCTACTTTTCCCGATACATTCGTCAAAAGCTTTAGTTTGAGGCAGACTAAAAGAAGCAAGGCCGGAA
>JAFZJK010000123.1 GCA_017553965.1 Lachnospiraceae bacterium
GATATATATAGGGGATAATGCGATCTTAGAGACAAAGGAGGCTAAGGACGGGGATGTATATGTTGCGATCCGTCCGGAGGGCTTTATATTAAATGAAAGCGGAGAGCTTGAGGTAGAGCTTAAAGGCCTTGAGGTTATGGGAAGGGATACCACGATAGTTTCTACACATGAAGCGTGTGAAAACGTCGAGATACGTTCCATAGTAAGTGCCGAAACACGTGTGGATCCTGATGCAAAGACGGTCAGATTCAGTGTAAAACCGGCTAAGACATATATATTTGATGCTGAAAGCGGAGAGAGGATACTGTATTGAAAAAGAATAATCTGAAAGGCTGGCTCTATCTGCTGCCCGCCATCGTGTTTTTGGGAATATTCATGATTTATCCGTTGATAGATGTTCTTATCTATTCCTTTGAGGAAGGATATAATTTTGCATCACAGACTCATAACGGAACAGGTCTTTACAATTATTCCTACGTGCTGCATGATACATATTTCCTACAGGCACTTAAAAATACCTTTATACTCGTTATCATTACGGTACCGCTTTCTACCGGCACCGCGCTGCTTATAGCCATGGCACTGTCCTCGATAAAGAAGTTAAGAGAACTGTTCCAGACGGTTTTCTTCCTTCCTTATGTTACCAATACCCTGGCTGTAGGTCTGGTTTTTATGATACTGTTTAAAAAGACAGCTTACTCCGACGGTATGATCAACTTACTGATCAACTTTTTCGGAGGGGAATCTGTGGACTTCATAGACGGTCCCTACTGGGCAAAGATGTTTGTGCTCTGCATATATACCGTATGGATAGTAATGCCTTTTAAGATCCTGATACTTACGGGTGCACTGGCAAGTGTAAAGGATGATTATTATAAGGCTGCCAAGATCGATTCAACTCCAAAGTGGAGAGTGTTTACCAGGATCACGCTGCCGATGATATCACCCATGATCTTTTATTTGGTTATTACCGGTTTTATCGGAGCGTTTAAGGCATACAGCGATGCGGTAGCACTTTTCGGCACCGACCTTAACGCGGCCCAGATGAATACCCTGGTAGGTTATATCTACGATATGCTCTACGGAAACAGCGGCGGATATCCTTCATACGCTTCGGCGGCTGCCCTGATACTTTTCTGTATCGTGCTCACCATTACATGCATCAACCTTATGGTAAGCAAAAAGAGCGTGGTAAAGGGGGTGTGAGTTGTGAAGTCGAGAAAAGTAAGCAATATCATCCTGAATGTAGTGAAATATTTCTTCTTAGGATTCTGGGGGCTTATCGTACTGTTCCCTTTTTACTGGATGATCATATCTTCACTTAAGAGCTACGGCGCATATAACTCGGAATATATCCCTAAGTTTTTTGCGGCCAACCCCACACTTGAAAACTATAAGTCTGCGTTTACCACTGTCAATCTGGGCGGATATTTCTTTAATACAGTTATATTCGCTCTTGTGACCACGGCTATAATGCTGGTGGTCATAACACTTGCGGCATTTGCGTTCGCAAGGCTTGATTTTAAGGGGAAGAATATCGTATTTACGATATTCCTTTCACTTATGATGATACCTAACGAGCTGATCATTATTACCAATTTTGTAACCATTACAAATGCGGGACTCAGAAATACCTTTACCGGTCTTATACTTCCGTCGATCACTTCGATATTCTATATTTACCTGCTTAAGGAGAATTTTGAACAGATCCCGGACAATCTGTATAAGGCTGCAAAGGTGGACGGGACTTCGGATTTTAAATATCTGATAAGAGTAATGATCCCTATATGTAAGCCCACTATGATCACCATTACCATACTTAAGATCATAGAGTGCTGGAACAGCTTTGTATGGCCGAGACTGATCACGGATAACGAGAAGTATTATCTGGTATCAAACGGTATCCAGGAAATCCGTGAAAACGGTTTCGGACGTGAGAATATACCTGCAATGATGGCAGCTGTTGTTGTGATATCCGTTCCTCTGATCATACTTTTCTTTGTATTCAGAAAACAGATCATGGCGGGTGTACAAAAGAGCGGAACAAAGGGGTAAAGTATGAAGATAAAACTGTATATGTTATTTCTTATGTTCTGCCTGCTTCTTACGGGATGTCACGGAAGTAAGGGAAGCCGGACATTTGAGATACCTTCGGAGTTTGATACAAATGAGAAGATAGAGCTTACCTTCTGGGCCAAAAACGATACAAATGTTACCCAGTCCAGGATATATGAAAAGGCCGCGGAAGATTTTGGCAAGCTTTATCCGAATGTAAAGGTGAACATCAGGCTCTATACCGATTACGGTAAGATATACAATGATGTTATAACCAATATCTCGACAAATACCACACCTAATGTGTGCATCACTTATCCGGATCACATAGCTACTTATCTTACGGGAAATGATACCGTGGTAAAGCTGGACGACCTGATGAATGATGAAAAATACGGCTTAAACGGAAGTGAACTGAAGTTTGACGGCCCGGGCAAGGATGAGATAGTATCCTCATTCTTAAAAGAGTGCCTGATAGGGGAAAGCTACTATGCACTTCCTTTTATGAGATCGACCGAAGCCTGCTATATCAACAAGACATATGTCGAGGCCATGGGTTACGAGATACCGGATCAGCTTACATGGGATTTTGTCTGGGAGGTTTCCGAGGCGGCAACAAAAAAGGACGCCGACGGTAATTTCTTAGTAAACGGCCAGAAGACCATGATACCTTTCATATATAAGTCCACCGATAACATGATGATATCCATGCTGAAGCAAAAGGATGCGGGATACTCGGATGATAACGGAAACATATTGATATTTAACGATACAACAAGGGAAATATTAAGGACTGTAGCCGAACATGCTGGGTCATACGCCTTCTCGACTTTTAAGATATCCAGTTATCCCGGTAATTTCTTAAATGCGGGTCAGTGTCTTTTTGCCATTGATTCTACCGCGGGTGCGTCATGGATGGGTTCGGATGCTCCTCTTTCCGATATCAGTGAGGATAAGATAGAGGACTTTGAGACTGTGGTTAAAC
>JAFZJK010000124.1 GCA_017553965.1 Lachnospiraceae bacterium
CATGTTTTCCCAGAGCCAACCAAGTCTTGACTTCGGGAATTGGCTTACATCCGATTTTTTTTCTTCGGATTTTTTACTTGCTGAATCACTCATCTTAAGTACATTCCCCCCATGTCATTCTGAACTGAGCGAAGTTTTATACCCTTCGCATGACATTATACCTACACAACTTTAACGTAAAATATTGTAGCACTTTATTTTTCTTAAACAAATGTATTATCGTTTACAAGTTTTGTACAAAATTGTAATGGAAAATACAAGGAACCTTTCAAGGTCTCCCTCAAAAGGTTCTGTATCATTATTTGCCAAAACTGTTAAAATCAATCCTGATATTTTCAAGCTTAAGACCCGATGTGGGTACAAAAAGCTTATATATGGTGTGTCTTGTATGAATGAAGATATCCTTTTCAATAGTTACCGGCTTGCCGCCCGTACCGTTAAATGTATATACCGCATATACCTTACCGTTAAAGAAGAAGGTAACGGGAAGCTGTGCCAGCTCTCCAAGCTCGGAGGATGCAGTGATCGATACCTTGCACATGCCTACGGTATCGAAATCTATACCGAATACTATCTCCTTCTGACCGTTAAATGCAGTAAGGTCATAAGTATAATCCATGCCGCCGTTTATGAACTCAACATCAATTGCTTCTTCCTTAAAGCTGTCATCCGTATCGTTAGTCTCTATCTCGGCTTCGTTTCCGTTAAGTCTTTCATATGCATACATGGTCATAGCCTGACCGCATACATTCTTTGCACATCTCTGAAGTTCTGCTATGGTAACTCTGCCATCAGCCAAGGCTTCCTCAAGATTATCCCCATGCTTGTTCTTTGAAGAGTCGGGACATACCATGTACAGATCGTTCTGTGCTCTTACCATGGCTGCGAAGTTATTCCTCTCGCCGGGTCCGCCTTCCTCACTGGTCATAGCCCACCAGTCTGTCATGACTATGCCCTTAAAGCCCCACTGGTCACGTAGTATCACTGTGTTAAGGTCATAACAGCTTGAAGTCCATGTTCCGTTAAGGCTTCCGTATGTGGTCATAACCGAATCACATACACCCGCTTTAACAGCTATCTCAAAGCCCTTAAGATAGATTTCTCTTAATGCTCTCTCGGAGATTACAGAATCCACGAAATGTCTCTTGGTCTCCTGGTTATTGCCTGCGAAATGCTTCACCGTACCGGTCACTCCTGCATAGTGCAGGCCCTTAAGCATTGCTGTACCCATAAGACCTGTAAGTAACGGATCCTCAGAGAAATATTCGAAGTTTCTTCCGTTAAGAGGATGCCTGTGAATGTTCATACCTGGTCCTAAGAGGTTATCCACATTATTCTTTACCATCTCCACGGAAGTGTACTGATATAGCTGTTCTACTAATGTCGTATTAAATGTAGAAGCAAGTAAAAATCCACTCGGAAGTGAGAATGCCAGAGCACCTGTGTCAAGTCTCATACCGGAAGGTCCGTCATCGCAGCAACATGCAGGAACACCCTTTTCTATGAGGCTGTCGGTTATGCCGCCGTAAGCCGATGCTGTACCTGCGGTTACTCTCAAACTGCCCATGCCCTCACCTCTGACTATCGAGATGAGTTCTTCTTTTGAAAGCTGAGCCACAAAGTCATCCATGGATACTTTTCCGTCTTTAACATCCTTTAACTTGTAGCCTTTATCGCCGGTCATCGGGATCTCAGCAGGGATCCTCGCATCTCTCTTTTCCTTCATCGATACCTTTCTTACAGGTACCTTTTCCTTTACCATGAAAGGTATATCATCAGGCATGTCACATACGACTGCCTTCATCCTGTTAAAGCTTCTTACCGGTGCCATAGCACTTTCAAGCTTCTCTAAGCAGATGTTTTTCTCTACAACAAAACTTCCGGAGTATACCGTGTCCCTAACGTTTTCACCCACGAGCACGGAATATCCGCCCTTTTCAAGTACCCATGCACTGCCAAAGCCCAGTGCATTTCCATCATCAAATGATGCAAATGCATTTGCATCGCATTCAAGCTCATATACTCTCTTCTCACCGGGCTTTAAGAGAGCCGTTTTCGTAAATGCGGTCAGCACCTTTGCAGGCTTACCCATCTTGCCCAAAGGAGCGGATACAAACTGCATTACTACTTCCTTACCCGGTACTTTACCAATATTGGTAACGCCTACTGTCTGGACTACCTTTACGCCCTTATCGGTGATATCCACCTTGATATGCATGGGCTCAATGCTGAACTCTGTATATGAAAGTCCGTATCCGAACGGGAAACGTACCTTATCCTTGGCTGTGGTCTCAAAATATCTGTAGCCAACATATATATCCTCTTCATAGAAAAGGTCTTCTGTCTTTCCGAATGTACATGAGGAAGGATAATCAGAAAGCTCATAAGCTACCGAAACAGGCAGATGTCCCGAAGGTGCTATCTCGCCCAACAGTACCTTAGCTGTACCGTATCCGCCGGTATGACCGCCCTGCCATGCTATAAGTACCGCATCGGGATTTACTTCATCCATGAAATTTAAGTCCATGATATTTCCGATGTTTAATACTACAGCTACTTTAGAGAATGCTTTTCTTACCTTTTTAAGTGTTGAAAGCTCTTCAGGGTAGAGCCTGAATGCGCCCTCTTTATCAACATTGTCCTGATCCTCACCGGCAGTACGTGCTATGATGACAAGAGCTATATCCGAGTTTTGGGCAGCATCGGCTACCGCATCATCCGATATATCCATCTCTGCCTGTGACCAGGGCTCGGATCCCCAGCCGCAGCCTGCAACCAAGGGATTTTCCTCATCCCATTTTTTATATATATTCTTTAAAGGCTCGTATACCTTTATCTCACTTGCTTCCTCAAGAGCATCAAGAATACCGGTCACCTTTCTTACATTGACCATACCTCCCGAGCCTAATCCGCTCTTATAATAATGGAACTGCATTCTTCCGAATACGGATACAGTAGTTCCTTTCTTTATTGGAAGTACCTCTCCATCATTTTTAAGGAGCACCTGTCCTTCCGCAATGGCCTCTATCGCAGTATCTTTATATGCATCATAATCAAGCTTGTATTTCATACGAACCTCCGACGTCTGTTATATAATATCATCATACCCTGATAATCTTAAAGATACAATGTATTAAATTGGGAATTAGAAATAGGGGCCG
>JAFZJK010000125.1 GCA_017553965.1 Lachnospiraceae bacterium
CCACCGATAACATGATGATATCCATGCTGAAGCAAAAGGATGCGGGATACTCGGATGATAACGGAAACATATTGATATTTAACGATACCACAAGGGAAATATTAAGGACTGTAGCCGAACATGCTGGGTCATATGCCTTCTCGACTTTTAAGATATCCAGTTATCCCGGTAATTTCTTAAATGCAGGTCAGTGTCTTTTTGCCATTGATTCCACCGCGGGTGCGTCATGGATGGGTTCGGATGCTCCTCTTTCCGATATCAGTGAGGATAAGATAGTGGACTTTGAGACTGTGGTTAAACCGATACCCCAGTTTGATACCAGTAATCCTAAGATGATATCCCAGGGGCCTTCGATATGTATATTCAATAAACAGGATCCGCAGGTGGTACTTGCTTCATGGCTGTTCGCACAGTTCCTGCTCACAAACGAGACCCAGATAGCATATGCCCAGACGGAAGGATATATACCTGTAACCACCAAGGCGGGTGAGTCTGTCGAATACAGGGAGTATCTTGCAGGCTGCGGTAAGGATAACGATCTGTACTATGATGTAAAGATAAAGGCTGCCGAGATGCTTATGGAAAATACGGAAAACACCTTTGTCACACCCGTGTTTAACGGTTCTGCGTCTTTAAGAGATGCGGCCGGGCAGATGATAGAGAATACAGCCAAAGCGGTGAGAAGAAAACAGACGGTTGATGATAAGTTCTTAGATTCGCTGTTTGATGATATGGTATCCTTATATCACCTTGACCAGATAAGTACGGTAGGCACCGCGAACAGGGACCTGGGACCGCTGCCGGGACCGGCTGTGGCACTGATAGTGGTACTGATCGTTGCCTGGATACTGATAATCGGCATAAATATAAAAGATTTCATATTGAGGAAAAAGGCTCAGAATTGATATAAAAATGTATAAAAAAACAGGTTTTTGGACAGGCTTTTTTATATAAAATATTGATTTTATTTATAAGGTATTGTAATTTTTTAAAATGTGGATATAATGGTTTTTGTTTAAAGCAAATTTCTTTCACAGAGAGGATGAAGAAGATGAAAAGAATATTAGTTTTACTTATGGCACTTGTAATGGTTATGTCATTGGCAGCTTGCGGCAAGAAGGATGACGACAAGAACGATAACAAGAACAATAATGAGACCACTCCCGTAGCAGAGGACAAGAATGATTTTGCTAAGTCTGAAGGCGTAATGACCTATCAGCAGTATGCAGATGCAGCAGTAGATACAGCTGTTACCGTAGAGACCTTCGTACAGGACAAGCAGTCATGGTGGGATAACAAGGCTACCGTTTATACACAGGATAATGAAGGTGCTTACTTCATTTATGAGATGCAGTGTTCAGAGGAAGATTACGCTAAGCTTGTTAAGGGCCAGAAGATCAGAGTTAAAGGTTTTAAGGCTGATTTCCAGGGCGAGCAGGAAATAGCAGATGCTACATTTGAGATCCTTGACGGTAATTACATTGCTCCCGCAATGGATATCACAAACTATCTTGGAACAGACGAACTTGTTAAGTATCAGAACAGATACGTTGAGTTCAAGGGCATGACAGTTGCTCCCAGCACAGATGCTGACGGCAACGAGGTTGCTTTCCTTTACAAGTGGAACGGATCCGGCCAGGACGGAGATGACCTTTACTTCAACGTAGAGCTTAACGGAAAGACATATTCATTTACAGTAGAGTCATATCTTTGCGGCAAGGATACCGAAGTTTACAAGGCTGTAAAAGAGCTTAAGGTTGGCGATAAGATCGATCTTACAGGATACCTTTACTGGTATGATACAGTAAATCCCCATATCACTTCAGTAGCAACAGCTAAATAATTTAAAAAGTGATCATAACATGATCTAAAAGGCGATCCTAAGCACGGGTCGCTTTTTTATTTTAAAAGTTATTGCATAAGATATGGAAATAGGGTAAAATTAACAGTGTATGTTTAAATAATGATTGGGGGTTTATTTAATATGAAAACTTTTAGAGTCGATCTTTGGAAAGAATCGGAATACACATATGAGGCAGCATATGGTTTCATGCCTAATATAAGAGCCTTTTTACATGAAGAGGATGATACGGTAAGACGCTGCATGATCGTGGCACCGGGCGGCGGCTACTGCATGTGTGCACCTCACGAGGGTGAGCTTGTAGCCATGGATTTTTATAAGAGGGGCTTCAATGTATTCGTAATAACATATACTACCGACATCACCATGTCGATACCGTTAAAGAAACAGCCTGCAAACGATCTTGCAAGGACTATAAGGCTGGTAAGAAAAAATGCGGAAGAGTATAAGATCTCACCCGATAAGCTTGCTATATGCGGTTTCTCGGCAGCGGGTCATCTTTGTGCTACGGTAGCGACACACTATGACGATCTTCCGGATATCGATCCCGCTTATGCGGATATCTCATGCAGACCCGATGCGGTAATACTCGGATATCCCGTTATAACCGCAGGTGAGTATACTCACGGTTCATCCATAGAGTCCCTACTCGGAAGAGAGCCGGAAAAAGAGGAACTTGATTATTTTTCGGCAGAGAAAAATGTTACCGAAAATACACCTCCCTGCTTTATCTGGCAGACTCTTAAGGACAGCCTTGTTCCGGTTGAGAACAGTTATCTGTTTGCAAATGCCTTGAGAGCTAAAAAGGTAGACTATGCACAGTATGTATTCCCGTTCGGAGATCACGGTCTTTCCGTAGCAAGCCCCGAGCAGTTCTTCGGCTGGAAGGGCGGAGAGTACTCCATGGAACAGTTAAACAAGGTTTTGGAGCACGTTAAGGCCAATACACTTATAAAGGTTTCGGAGCGCCGCAGAAATGAGCTTATGGAACAGTTCTTCGGAGAGAAGAAGGCTCCGGAGCCTCCAAAGTCTGAGGACGGCGATGACAGGTTTAAAGGTTTTCCCAAGCCCGGTGAAAATCCTTTTGCGGATGTTAGTATGTGGCCTGAGCTTGCTTATATATGGATGTCAAGGATAATCTAAGAAAAGGAGCATTAACAGTTTAATGTCTGATAACGTTAACAAATCATCCGGCAAAGGAAACAGAAATAAGACGGCTAAACCCGCTCAAACTGCTTCAAAAAGCCGTGCACAGTCTGGAAGCAGTGCTAAAAAGACCGGTAATACTGCCGCAAAAAAGCCCCCGTTACAGTCAGTGAACATGAACGGGAGAAGAAATGCCGGCAGCAGAAGCCGTGCGGTGGCACCTGTAACCGAGCTGGAAGAAAAAGGATACATTTCGAGAAAGAAACCGGATGCGGTACGTGACAGAAACGCAGAAGCCAAAAAAGACGATATTATCATAATCGTTGTTACCCTTGCATGTATACTTATGGTATTAAGCTATGTGGGTATCTGCGGTATAGTCGGAACGGGTATCAATGCCCTGGTATTCGGCCTGTTCGGAAGACTCGGATATATCCTGCCGTTTATAATCCTGGTACTTACGCTTTTCATTATTGCCAACAAGGATAACGGAGTAAGCCCTGTAGGTATAATATACGCAGTGCTTCTGGCCGCTGTGCTCGGAGCTCTGATACAGCTTGCTGTGGGCGGTTTCAATGAAGAGATCGGGTTGTTTGATTATTTCAGCAATTCAAGTCTTAACTATGAAGGAGAGCAGGCAACCTACGGCGGACTTTTTGGCGGAATGCTGGTTAAGCTTCTGTGTCCTTTAGTGGGAAAGGTTGCTACGGTCCTGATACTTATAGCACTTTTACTCATACTGTTCGTACTCATGACGGGAAAGCCTTTTGTTATGGCCGTATTTAAAAAGATCAGCCGCAGGATTGAGGATTTCCGTAAGCGCAGAGCCATTGAAAAAGATGAGCAGGATTTCTATGAGGATGACGAGGAAGAACCTGTAGTAAAGAGTCATGATACCGGCGTAAGATACGGGGTAAGACGTCTCCCCAGACAGCGCATGGGTACCATGAATGTGGAGTTTGGTAAGAAAAAGGGCAAGGAAGAGAAGGATAATAAGGAAAAGAAAGAGGCCGCAAAACCCGTTTACGAGGAAAGAGTCGAGAATAAGAAGATTAAGGGTTCGGACAGTCTTTATATACCCGGAGTCGGTAATGTAAGGCTTGGTAAGGATGCTTCCGATGATGTCAGAGAAGAGGACTATACCGAGGCTGATTTTGCCGGAGTGGACGATAACGGTGATGACGAGCTTGTCGAGTACAAGAGAGAGACCACCAGAAAACGCGATCCTTTTGAGGATGGCGGAAAAGTTACTTCGATCGGTATGAAAAAGCTTCATTCCGGAAGTACGGCTGCTTTTGAAGAAGGAGAATCAAAGATAGTCGATCTTTTCAGTCCCAAGATAGCAGATCCCGAAACCTTTGATGATGATTTCAGAGTGGATCTGTTCGGGGATGAAGATTTTGAGGATGAAAAACCTGCGGAAACCAAAGTGTCCGACAGGATCACTCTTGTTAAACCGCCTATATCCAGAACAGAAAACAATCGTCCCGGCATAGACAGAAAAACTGCCGAGAGTGTGGATGAAGTTATACGTGAGTATGAAAAGAATAATGTAAGCGACGGTCCTAAGAATCCTGAGCCGGTAAGGGAAGAAAAGCCCGAACCTGTAAAGGAAGAGACAGCTGCACCGAGCGAAAACCTTAAGGATAAGATCGTCCCGGTAGCAGGAGCGGCTGTGTTTACGGATATGACAAAGGAGCCCGAACCTCCGAAGCTTCCCGAGTACAAGTTCCCTCCCATACGTCTGCTTAATAAGAGCAAGTCGCACCAGGACAAAGGCTCTGACAGGAAAAAAGAGCTTGAGAATACCATACAGAAACTGCAGAGCACATTTGAGAGTTTCGGCGTAGGTGTAAGGGTAACGGATGCGAGCGTAGGCCCCACCGTTACAAGATATGAGCTTCTTCCCGACCAGGGCGTAAAGGTTAAGACCATTACCGCATTAAGCGACGATATAAAGCTCGCTTTAGCGGCTCCCGAGATCAGAATAGAAGCACCTATCCCCGGAAAGGCGGCTGTAGGTATCGAAGTACCCAATAAGGAAAGTGCAGCGGTACTGTTCGGAGACCTGCTTGATTCGGATGAGTTCAGAAACTCTAAGACCAATCTTGCGTTTGTTGTAGGTAAGGATATCGGCGGTAAGTCCATCATATCGGATATCGGCGATATGCCTCATGCCCTGATAGCCGGTGCTACAGGTTCCGGTAAATCGGTATGTATAAATGCCCTTATCATGAGTATCCTGTATAAGGCTAAGCCTACCGATGTAAAAATGATAATGATAGACCCCAAGCGTGTCGAACTGGTCGGTTACAACGGTATACCGCATCTTATAGTCCCGGTAGTTACGGATGTTAAAAAGGCTGCGGGAGCACTTGCATGGGCAGTAGCCGAGATGGATGACCGATATAAGCGATTTGCTGATGCGGGAGTAAGAGATCTAGCGGCTTACAATAACCATATGGTTGAAAAGTGGATGGAGGAAAGCAACGAGGGCGAGTGTCCCGATAAGCTGCCTCAGATAGTTATCATCGTAGACGAGCTTAACGACCTTATGATGACCGCAAATTCCAAGGATATCGAATCCGATATAGCACGTCTGACACAGCTGGCCCGTGCCTGTGGAATACATGTCATACTTGCTACGCAGCGTCCCAGCGTAAACGTTATTACAGGTACGATCAAGGCTAATATCCCTACCAGAATAGCATTCTCGGTATCGTCCATAGTGGACTCGCGTACCATCCTCGATCAGGCAGGCGCGGAGAAGCTCTTAGGTAAAGGAGATATGCTTTACTATCCCAGAGGATATGCTAAGCCCGTACGTCTGCAGGGCGTATATGTTTCCGATAAAGAAGTTAATGATGTTGTGGACTTCATTAAGAAGCAGTATAAAGAGATGAAGTACAATGACATAGTAAGCAAGCACATCGATGAAAAGTCGGCAGGAAAGACCCAGACCAAGGATGACGGAGGACAGCAGGAACAGGATGCGAATGACGAGTTCTTCGAGGATGCAGGCAGACTTATAATAAAGAAGCAGAAGGCATCGGTCGGTATGCTCCAGCGTGAATTCAGAATAGGCTTTAACCGTGCGGCCAGGATCATGGACAATCTGGCCGAGGACGGAGTGGTAGGACCCGAGGAGGGTACTAAGCCCAGAAAGATCCTGATGACTCTTGAAGAGTTTGAGAATTACCTGCAGAACAGATAAAACATCAAAAATCGAAAATATTTTCGAAAAACTGTTGACAAACGAACATTAGTTTGGTATTATGAATTTGTTGATTTTAGTGTGTGTAAAAAAGTGTGTGTAATAAACAGAAAGGGGAGCCGTATAACGGCATCTGATTTATGGCAAGAGAGAAAGAAAGCAAAACTATAGCAGCTGATGATAACAGACAGAGAGCACTGGAGTCTGCTCTGGCACAGATTGAAAAGAACTTTGGCAAGGGTTCTGTTATGAAGCTGGGGGACAAGAGTGCACATATGAATATTGAGACGGTATCTACCGGCTGTCTCAGCCTTGACCTGGCACTTGGTCTGGGCGGAGTACCCAAGGGCAGGATCATCGAGATCTACGGTCCCGAGTCAAGCGGTAAGACCACGGTTGCACTTCATATGGTAGCCGAAGTACAGAAGAGAAACGGTATTGCGGGCTTTATTGATGCAGAGCATGCATTGGATCCCGTTTATGCTAAGAATATCGGTGTTGATATCGATAACTTATATATTTCACAGCCAGATAAAGGTGAGCAGGCTCTTGAGATAGCTGAGACCATGGTTCGTTCCGGTGCGGTTGACATCATTATTATCGACTCTGTTGCAGCACTTGTTCCCAAGGCTGAGATAGAGGGTGACATGGGTGATTCACACGTAGGTCTTCAGGCAAGGCTTATGTCACAGGCACTCAGAAAGCTTACAGGTGTTGTCAGCAGGACAAACTGTATCGTAGTATTTATCAACCAGCTCCGTGAGAAGGTTGGCGTTATGTTCGGTAACCCCGAGACCACCACAGGCGGTCGTGCATTAAAGTTCTATTCATCAGTCAGAATGGATGTCCGCAGGATCGACAGCATCAAGAGTGCAGGCGAGGTTATCGGTAACAGGACCAGGGTTAAAGTGGTTAAGAATAAGATCGCTCCTCCTTTCAAAGAGGCAGAGTTTGATATCATATACGGTAAGGGCATTTCCAAGCTCGGTGACATCATTGATCTTGCAGCCAATGACAATATCATAGTAAAGAGCGGTTCATGGTTCTCCTATAACGGCGACAAGATCGGCCAGGGCAGGGATAATACAAAGCAGTTCCTTGCGGAGCATCCCGAGATCGCTGAGGAGATCGAAAAGAAGGTACGTGATAAGTACGTTATCAAGCCCGAGGATGTAGGGGAAGAAGAGGATGAAGAGCTTCCCGAGGACCTTGAGGATTGATCTGTGCAAGCTTTATAAAACTTGTAAAGGGTAACAGTTGATCAAAAACAGATTTAAGTTAAGGGTAGGTGTATTTTATATACCTGCCCTTAGTTATATGTCAAACGCCATGTTAACAGCTTAATGCTGTTATATCAATGTTTGGCAGTTGGATTTTGCAGGAGGAGTATGGAAATAACTTTCAAAAACGAAAATATAAAAAGCAAAAAGACTGCTGTTTACGCTGACGGTGAGCTTGTGGGAGCTCTCTATCCAAAGGAAATAAATACATATGGGCTGGAGGACGGAGCCGATACGTCTGAAGAAACAGTAGCAGAGATAATGCATGAGATATTGATCCCCAGAGCGAAAAGGTATGTTATGAACCTGCTTGTAAAGGCGGATAAAACAGAGACAGAGCTTAACCGGAAGCTAAAAAGTGCCGGTTATGGGGAGCTGGTTTCGCAAAAAGCCATCGAATATGTAAGAAGCTTCCATTATATAGACGAGCTGCGTACTGCCGAAAGCTTTATAAGGACAAAGATCGACTTTTCCAGTGAAAAAGAGATACGTTATAAGCTTGAGGAAAAGGGCATAAGTTCAGAGACGATAGACTTGGCTTACGAGCAGATATTTGAGGATGAAGATACAGAAAACACGGAGCTTAAGGCAGCTGAAAACTTTTTAAAGAAAAAGCTCGGAAGTCACCTGTCTTTGGAAGAAGAGCTTCCTTATGAAGAGAAACAAAAGCTGTTTGCATCGGCATTCAGAAAGGGATTTAGACAGGACAGTATTAAAAAAGCGTATAATAATCTTATGAGAACAGATTAAAAACTGTTAAAAATGATGGTTTACATACGGGGTATAAATGTGGTATTATCATATCCTGTTAGTACTTATTTGTATGAGGAGAATGAAATGAAAAGATTAAAGGTTTTATTAATGGTCTGCCTTCTTGTCATGGCTATGGTGCTTTCTGCATGTTCAAGCAGCGATGACGAAGAAGAGACATCTGGCAGAAGACGTCGTAATGATACTGAAGATGTAACACCTACCGAAGAAGTAACACCTACAGAAGAGGTGACACCTACCGAGGAGATCACTCAGGCTCCCACAGCTGAGCCTACGGCAGAACCCACACCTACCGAGGAGCCCACACCCACAGAAGAGCCCACTCCTACTGAGGAGCCTACACCCACAGTGGAGCTTTCACTTTATGATGAAGGTGTTGAGTACGAAGTACCCGAGTTCATATCAATAGGTGTTGGCTATAAGGAAGACGGCGAGTGGGATAAAGAGAATCCCAGCTTAAAGCTTATAGAAATAAAAGCCGATCATATCCTGTTAGGCGAAGAAGAGAGAACAAAATATCCCGAGCTGCAGGCTGAGGTCCAGGGACTTAACGCTGAGACCGATCTGTATATCGAAGATACTATGGAATATTTAAAGGGACTTCTGGAAGTTGATGAAGAACCTATAGATCCTCCTTATTTTGATAAGAGCTATTTTGACATTATAAGATCTGATGCAAACGTAGTAAGTTTTGAGTATATCAGTTCAAGCTATGCCGGAGGAGTACATCCTTATACAGGTAAAATAGGTTTCTCGGTCGATCCCGCAACAGGAAACTTCCTTTCGTTATCAGATGTATGCAATGACCTTGATTCCCTCGGTACCAAGATAGCCTATAAGCTTTCAGGTAAATACGGTATCTGGGAGGAAGAGGAAGAGATAGATACACTTATAGAATACCTTAACGGACAGGTAGCTGAAGATGCACTGGCATTCGCTGTCGGATACGAAGGTGTTACATTCTATTTTGTACCTTATGAGTTAGAGGGTGCTTCATATGCTGACGGCAACCTTTCGGTAACCTTCTCGTTCTATGATACATTTGTGGCAGATACCGAAGAAGGTCCTCAGATGGTCGGAATGTTTAAGAAAAAATACCGTACCGTACCCGATACATATATGAGGTCTGTATCTTTAGGTAACACGATAGAAGTACTTAATCCCGATACAGACGAATTTGAAGAATTATGCATATATGCAAAAGAATTCGACGACTGGGGCGATCTGAGAGGTGTCATTGTAAACATAAACGGTGAAAATGTGTATGAAGATGAGCGTATTTATGGTTATGAGAACGACATCTATTATGTAAGAATGCAGGATAAAGCATTTTTATTCATCCATACCGTTCAGGACAGTGAAGATGATACAGTCAATATCCTTTCAATTGAAGACGGTGAAGTGGTAAAAACAGAGGATGACTATTACAGTCTTGATCCTATCAGCATTAAGGGACCTGTCGGAGAAGACGAATGGGATTTTGATTATGCTGAAAGAACACTTTTTGATCCTACTTCATTCAAAGCATATGTCAGATATGATATGCTCGGTACCACATTTGAGACAGGTACTTTTGCTGTAACAAGCGAAGGTAAGGTAGTACAGTTAAGCAAGTATCTTGACTTTGTACGTCAGAATCCGTTAACTCTTTTGGTTGATTTTAAGGCCGGAATGATAGATTCCGAACACGTATTCAACGAGGATACCGAAGTGACCGGTGAATTTGATATCGAAGTTGAGCTTAAAGCCGGAGACCAGATATACATCAAGAAGACCGACGGAGACAGAACAATATTCTTCTGTACCGATAACGGTGAATGGGGTGTATTCATGCTGGACGAGGATGAGTGGATGCAGGTCAACGGAGTAAGTATTCTGGATATCTTCGAAGGTGTCGAGATGTTTGATTGATCTACAACTATTCCTGTAAGATATTTTAATACAATAAAACAAATGTCCGCTTCATGCGGACATTTTTTCTTTTTCTAAAAAAAGGTGTTGCAAAACACATTTTTATCTGTATAATGGTATTTGGTGAAAATTGGAAAAATTTTAATCATGGAGGTAAACGATGAGTAACTCAACAAAATTGTCCGCACGCGATCGTATTGCAACGCTGCTGGACGACAATAGTTTTGTAGAGATCGGGGCCTTGGTCACCAAGAGAAATACCGATTTTAATCTACAGACAAAAGAAGCGCCTTCAGATGGTGTTATCACCGGATACGGCGTAATAAACGGAGCACCTGTATACGTATACAGCCAGGATGCTTCAGTACTTGCCGGAACTATCGGCGAGATGCATGCAAAGAAGATTGCAAATGTTTATGACCTCGCTATGAAGTGCGGTACACCTGTTATCGGTCTTATTGATTGTGCAGGTTTAAGACTTGAGGAAGCTACCGACGCATTAGAGGGTCTCGGAGAGATCATGGCCAGACAGGCAATGGCTTCAGGTCTTATCCCTCAGATAGCTGTTGTATTTGGAAAGTGCGGCGGCGGACTCGGTGTATCTGCTAATATGAATGATTTCGTATTTGCTACCGAAGAGGCTAAGCTTTTTGTTAATACTCCCAATGCTATCAAGGGTAATAACGAAGGCAAGTGTGATTCAGCATCTGCAGCTTTCAAGGCAGAGTGCGGCGAGATCGACTATGTAGGCAAGGATGACGTTGATGTTATCAATGCAGTTAGAGAGCTTGTTTCTCTTATTCCTTCCTGCAATGAGGACGAGGCTGTTGCAGCTGAGTCTACAGATGACCTTAACCGTGAGACTCCTGAATTTGCATCAGTTCTTGCTGACGGGGCAAAGGCAGCGGCAAGCATAGGTGATGACAATGCATTCTTCGAGTTAAAGAAGGATTTCGCAAAGTCTATGGTTACAGGCTTTATCAAGCTTGACGGCGCTACAGTCGGTGTAGTAGCCAACAGAACTGCAGTTTTGGGTGATGACGGAAAGGCATCAGAAAAGTTCGATGCACTTCTTACCGTAAACGGCATGAGAAAGGCATTTACATTCGTTAACTTCTGTGATTCATTTAATATACCCGTACTTACTCTTACAAATACCGAAGGCTTCTGCAACTGCTGTCTCGATGGAGAGAAGAGAATGGCTACAGCTGCAGCAAAGCTTACAGCAGCATTTGCAAATGCAACAGTACCGAAGGTTAATCTTATCGTAGACAAGGCAATCGGTTCTGCATATACTATTATGAATTCAAAGGCACTCGGTGCAGATATGGTATTCGCACTTGAGGGTGCACAAGTTGGACCTATGAAGGCAGAGCTTGCAGCTCAGATCGTTGCCGCTGACGGTGACAAGAAGGCTAAGGCAGATGCAGAAGAGACCATCAAGGCTCAGATCACTGCAGAA
>JAFZJK010000126.1 GCA_017553965.1 Lachnospiraceae bacterium
CAAGATTCAGGGTATTGGCGGTGGAGCAACCCCTCCCGTAACGGACGTGAATATATTTGACGAAGTGATCGACGTGACGGATGAAGACGCGTATGCTTATGCAAGAAAAGTGCCTGTAGCGGAAGGTTTCACGGTCGGTATTTCAGCCGGAGCAGCACTGCGTGCCGCACGTGAAGTGGCCGTTCGGCCTGAGAATGCGGGAAAGAACATAGTTGTGATCATTCCTGACAGCGGCGACCATTATTTATCAGGGGACCTTTTTGATATAAAAAAAACTGATAATAAGTAATAATATTCATTTATGTATAAACCTATTGACATAGTAGGTGTATGGTGATATAATCACATCATCTTGAAAAACACAAGACAAAATCTTTAAGGAGGCACGGTCATGATAAACAATACAGTAGTTATTTATAATGATATCATGTGTTGTCGAATGTATAAAACTTCCCGGTCGGAAATGGTCAATACATTCGATGATAGATCTGTGCGTCTTAAAACCAGAATGTGATAATATGAGTTAAACACTTATAAGCCATTTTCCCGGGAGCGGTTTTTCTGCTACCCGGGATTTTTTATGCTTTAACCCGTTCGCAAGATTCATTTTACATACTTCCTTGAATAACTTTTTAAGGTGTCGTAGCCGCTGGAACGGCATAGGTTTGCAAAACCGAAGTTGACGGTTCGAGTCCGTCCGGCACTTTTCGGATAAAACAAATCCAATTACGGAGGAAAGGAGAGAAGAAATGGGAGATATAGGTACAGTAAACAAAGAACGGATCGTTTCGGAATTTATAAAGCTTACATCAATAGATGCTCCTTCATATCATGAAAGCCTGATCGCAGAATACATAAAAGAAAAGCTTAAAAGCCTGGGTTTAAGAGTTGAAGAGGACCATGCAAAAGAAAAACTTCTTGAAGAAGATGAAACAAGAGTCGATACGGCATCAAATATATATGCATATCTGGAAGGCAGCACTGAAGATGCCCCGATCCTGTTCTCGGCACACATGGATACGGTATCTCCCGGAATAGGTAAGAAGGCTGTAGTACATGATGACGGAACAATCACCTCACAGGGCAGCACGGTACTCGGAGCGGATGATGTATCCGGACTTGTCTCGATCATAGAGGCACTTACGGTTATCAAAGAAAAGAATATACCGCACAGACCTTTGGAGATATTGATCACTACCGGTGAAGAACCTTACTGCTCAGGGAGCCGATTCATAGAATATGACCGTATAAGGTCGAAGGAAGGATATGTTCTTGATCTTTCGGGACCGGTTGGAACGGCAGCAATATCTGCTCCGTCCATAATATCAATAAAGGTTGAGATAGTAGGTAAGACAGCACACGCAGGCTTTACACCGGAAAAAGGGATAAATGCCTTAAGTATAGCGGCAGATGCCCTGTCCAGTATACGGACCGGAAGAGTATACAATGACATGACGGTAAACTTCGGAAAGATACATGGAGGAAGCGGGATCAACATAGTCCCAGGCACTATAACCGTAGAAGGTGAAATACGATGCACGGAACATGAAAAAGCTCTTTGCGAGGCAGAACTTGTAAAACAGATATTTGAAAAAGCGGCAAAGAATTACGGAGGAAGAATAAATTTTTCAATAAATGAGCATATCAGGTCTTATATAATATCCGACAAAAAAAATGTTGTAAAAAGATTTGTTACTGCGGCAAAGGCGGAGATGCGATGTAAAGAGCCGGAATGCATAACAACTTATGGTGGAAGCGATGCAAACCGGCTGAATGCAAACGGGATAGAGACTATAGTCCTGGCCTGCGCAATGGAAAACAGTCACAGTACGGAAGAA
Organism: Lachnospiraceae bacterium; assembly: GCA_017553965.1. Next base: position 1,839 of record JAFZJK010000126.1, read on the forward strand.
TATACAACCGTTTCGGAGCTTGAAAGATCCGCAGGACTTACGTTAAGACTGATGACAGAATAAGAACAAAATAAAAAAACAAACTAAATATCGATATGATAAACGGAGGATTAAAAACCATGAGATCAATTAACAGAAAGAAGAAAAATATAAGCACATTAGTATCAGGATTGCTTTTAGCTGCATTATTACTCACAGGCTGTGGAACAGCCGGAGTAGCAGCTGATGCAAAGGATGAAACACAGACACAGACACAAACCCAAACTCAGACACAGAACCAGGATGCAAACACCGCATCGACTACAGGAAATGACGAAATAACAGGAACAGTAGAAGTAAAGAAAGATCTTGAGCCTTTAAGCGTTTCATATCCCGCAGGAAATATACGTGTAACCGTCAACATCCTGGCACTCCAGAAGGGCTATTTTGAGGAGCAGGGCATCACCGTTAATCCTGTAGCTATAGGCGGAAACGATGCACTTACAGCTATCAATGAGGAAAACGGAGCACTTGATATTCTTACCGCAGGCTTTGTTCCGGATGTACAGGCGATCGGTGCAGGATATGATCTGGCATTTATAGCCGGTACAGCTGTTGAAGGCGGAGCAGTTATCGCAAAGAAAGGAAATGCAGCTAATTTCAAGGGAACAGATAAGCTGTTAAATATTGACGCAGTTACAAATGCAAAACTTGGTTTTGCAAGAAATGAAGCAGCCTGGATCGTTACCAGACAGTACCTTTTAGATAACGGTGTAAGTGCAGATACAATAAAAGCGATCGAGAATGAAGAAACAGGTAACGTTTCATTCTATGCAGATGCGACAGCAACAGCACAGGCAGTTCAGAAGGGTGAAGCAGAACTCGGATTCCTTCCTATGGAATTTGCACTTCTTTACGCTGACGCATATGATCTTGAGGTAGTTGTAGCAGCAGGTGATCTTTCACCCGATTATGTATGCTGCCGTGAAGTAACTTCAAATAAGAGGTTAAATGATAAATATGATTCATATGTAGCTTATGAAACAGCAAGGATCAAAGCTTTTGAATACTATAAGAAGGGCGAGACAGATGCAGCCGTTAAGGCAGATGTAGTAAAGACAGTAGCAGAGTATTCAGGAAAGGAACCCGATTACGTAGAGACATATCTTTACGGCGGAGTTACCAAATTCGCTGTAGATCCCAATACCGAAGGCATTAAGAACTATGTTAAAGCTGCTTATAACTCAGGCGTATTTACAGGTAATGCAGTCGATTTCGGCAGTTATGATATTGCACAGAATATAAATACAAAAGCATATAAGCAGGCACTTGACGGACTTATAGCTGCAAACCCTGATAATGATTTTTATAAGGGATTACTTGATCAATTTACTAAAGCAAATTCATAAGAAACAAAGAAAGGTACGTTAGATGGGAAAGATATATGAGAATATCCTGGAACTGGTAGGAAACACACCTCTGCTCCATCTGAACCGAATAGAGGAAGAAACCGGTATAAATGTAAAACTTTATGCGAAGGTAGAAGGCTTTAATCCTGCGGGGAGTGTAAAAGACAGAGCGGCTCTTCATATGATAGAGGCTGCCGAGGCAGAAGGAAAGCTGAAACCCGGCGGAACTATAGTAGAAGGCACATCCGGAAACACCGGTATAGGACTGGCTATGGTAGCGGCTGTTAAGGATTACAAAGCGGTCATCTGTATGGCAGAAGGAGCAAGCAAAGAAAAAATAAAGCTTTTAAAAGCATATGGCGCGGATGTTGAACTTACACCAAAGCCAAACGGTTTTGGCGGCGGTGGAAAGAAAGCTGTGGATCTGGCAGAGTCCATACCCGGAGCTTTCCGCCCTGCACAGGGTGAAAATCCCCACCATCCGGAAACTCATTATCTGACCACCGGCCCTGAAATATGGAAGGCGATGGACGGAAAGGTAGATATTTTCGTGGCATCGGTCGGGACAAGCGGGACCTCGGGAGGTATAGGCAGATTCTTAAAGGAACAAAATGAGAACATAGAGATATACGGAGTAGAGCCTAAGGGATGCCCGGTACTTAACGGAGGCGAAGCTGGACCGCATAAGATACAGGGTATAGGCGGAGGCGCGATATGCCCGATAACGGATCTTACACTATACAAGGAAATACTTCTTTGCAGTGACGAGGATGCATATAAATACGCAGGGCTCTGCCCCAAAAAAGAGGGACTGCTTATCGGCATAAGTGCCGGAGCGGCACTCTGGGCTGCAGTGGAAGTCGGAAGCCGTCCCGAAAACAAGGGAAAGAATATAGTAGTTCTTTTCCCCGACGGAGGAAACAAATATCTGTCGAGCGATCTGTACGATGTCGCTGACTGATGAGGTAAAAAATAAAAACACAGGAGAAAAAGTTTGAAAAAGCTTTCAAACTTTCATCGGTGCCGCGGCAGGCACGTCACCGATGTGCACCATGCCTGCGGCAAGGTACATAACATGAGCGATACAGAAAAGACAATAGATATAGGAAGTGCATGCAGTTTGAGCTTTGGCAGTCATGCTAAAAAAGGGAAAGCTGATTATACGGATGAAGAAGCAGAGCTTCATGCAAAGGAAGTGGGTGCAAGACCCAGACCCAAGGAAACAATAAGCGAGATAGATGAAAGAGGTGCATTCATACGTCAGCCCAATGCTTTTATAAAAGGCTTCGGAGCAAAGGATGATGAGTTTAAGGCAGAGGCAAACAGGTTTGCCATATACTGGGCGCATGGATGCCACTGGTCAAACAGACCTGTGATCGTAAGAGATATTTTAGGACTGGATAAGGTTATTTCAGAGGTACATACCACTCACAGCGGCGAAACCAATGTATACGGACACGGCTTTGCTGATTATCCCGGACATAAGGATCCTTTGGCAGGAGCATACTTCTTAAGTGAGTTTTATAAGAATGCAGACCCTGAGTACAAAGGCAGGGCTACCACACCTACATTTGTGGATCTGAAGGAAAAGAAAGCTGTAAATAACGATTATCATCGTTTGACAAACTATATCGAGGTACAGTTTAGACCGTTCCAGCCGGTAGATGCACCGGACCTTTACCCTAAGAAGTACAGAAAAGAGATCGACGAGTTTAATGACTGGTTATTCCCTCATATAAATAACGGACACTATCGTATGGCCTTCTGCCAGTCCTGGGAAGCTTACGATGAGGCTTACGAAGATTTCTTTGATTCTCTTGAAAAACTTGATAAGCGTCTTTCGGAGAACAGATTTATCTTCGGAGACTATATTACGGATTCCGATGTACGTCTTTATGTTACTCTGGTACGATGGGAGACAAGTTACTATCGCAATGTCGGACCTATAAAGAAGAGGATAACGGAATATCCCAATATCTGGGGATATGTTAAGGATCTCTTTAGCCTCGATGTATTCAGAAGATATACCTTCTTTGAATTCCCTAAGGATGGTGGTCCTGATCTGTTTAGAAGCTATGCATACCGCATCGCATCACAGGTACCGTATGATACACTTTGGAAGACAGACGGTGAAAGAAAGAAGCTGAGTGCCGATCCCGAGAATGTATACTTAAAGCATCCGGCTGGTGAAACTGCTGAGGATTATCAGTCAGAGATATCGACAACTATCTGGAACTCACCGAGCTGGGAGGACCGTAATCCGAAGAACGGCGTACTGCCTCAGGATGCAAGCATTAACCCGATCGTGAGCAAACTGAGATCCTGATTCTTTAAACGTATTTGATCCGGCTTATTATTAGAAATGTTGGAGGATTATTATGAAAAAGGTTGAAAATGTTACGGAGCTGATCGGAAACACCCCGCTGCTCAGACTAAATAAATATCGAAAGACAAAGGGGCTTAATGCCGATATATTGGCAAAGCTCGAGTGGTTCAGTCTGGCAGGAAGTGTTAAGGACAGAGCGGCATATTATATGATTAAAGACGCTGAGGCTAAGGGCGTGTTAAAAAAAGGCTCCGTGATCATTGAACCTACCAGCGGTAATACCGGAATAGGACTGGCCGCCGTAGCGGCTGCCAAAGGCTACCGTGTGATAATAGTAATGCCGGATACCATGAGCATAGAAAGAAGAAATATCTTAAAAGGCTACGGAGCTGAGATAGTACTTACTGACGGAAAAGGCGGAATGAAGGCAGCTATAGCAAAGGCTAAAGAGCTGGCAGAAACCATTCCGCACAGTTTTATCCCGGGGCAGTTTACAAACGGATCGAATCCCAAAGCCCACTATGAAACAACGGGACCGGAGATATGGCGTGACAGTGATCATCATGTTGATATATTTGTGGCAGGTGTAGGAACGGGCGGAACTATTTCCGGAGCCGGTAAATATCTTAAGGAAGTTAATCCCGATGTAAAGGTAATAGCAGTAGAACCAAAGGATTCACCGATGCTATCCGAAGGGCTTGCGGGAGCACATCAGCTGCAGGGCCTTGGGGCCGGTTTTATACCGTATACTCTTGATACCGAAATATATGATGATGTGATAGCGGTAACAACCGAGGAAGCCCTGATGGCAGCAAATACTTTGGCTAAGACGGAAGGAGTCTTAGCAGGGATATCATCCGGAGCGGCACTTTTTGCAGCCGAAAAACTCGCTTTAGATCCCAAAAATAAAGATAAAGTAATAGTTGTTCTTTTTCCCGATAACGGAGACAGATATCTGTCGACAAGGTTATTTGAGGAGGAATAGGGATAACAAGATGTAACAATAATATAAGGAGCGCAGAACATGAACGAAAACAAGGAATCATTTAAGATAGAAATAAAGGATGTATCCTTTGATTATGTGGACAAGAAATCAAGGTTCGGAGCCTTGAAAAATGTAAGTCTTAACATAAGAGAAGGTGAGTTCATCTGTATCCTCGGCGCTTCGGGATGCGGAAAATCAACACTCTTAAGCTTGCTTTCCGGTTTAAATAAGCCAAAGAGCGGGGAACTGCTGCTTGACGGTTCACCCATTAAGGGGCCCGGGATAGACCGTGCTGTCGTATTTCAGCAGTATTCGCTATTTCCCTGGCTTACCGTAAAAGGAAATGTCCTTTTCGGGATCAAACAGAGCGGAAAAAAACTTGCCCGTAAGGAACGTTCCAAGCTTGCCGAAAAATATGTTGAAAATGTGGGACTTATTAGCGCAAAAAACAAATATCCCGCACAGCTTTCGGGAGGTATGAAGCAGCGTGTGGCTGTCGCAAGAGCACTGGCACTTGAATCGGATGTACTTTTGCTTGATGAGCCTTTCGGTGCTATAGATCCGAAGCTCAGACTTGAATTACAGGAGCTGGTCTCAAAGCTTTGCAC
>JAFZJK010000127.1 GCA_017553965.1 Lachnospiraceae bacterium
CATCCCGCTGATACTTATATCCGGTGTTATATTCGCCAAGATAGTACGGCCTTTCTTCAGAGCTTCACAGAAAGTAATGGGTGACCTCAATGCCCAGCTCCAGGACAGCCTCTCCGGACTTCACGAGATCCAGGCCTTCGGCCAGGAAGCTTATGAAGGAGAGCGCGTGCGTAAAAAGAGCTTCGAGCAGGTAGTAGCCATGCTGCGTGCATTAAAAGCAAGTGCGATCTTTCATCCATGTGTCGAACTGCTCTCTTCCATAGGTACCGTCATCGTCGTATTTTACGGTGGATACCTTGCCTACAGCGGACAGATAAGCATAGCTGACATAGTAGCTTTCCTGCTTTACCTTTCACTCTTCTACGCTCCGGTATCAGGTCTTGCAAACCTGCTTGAAAGCCTGCAGCAATCCTTAGCCGGTGCCGAGCGTGTTACCATGATACTTGCCACTCCTTCCGCTATCCAGAATGAAAAAGATGCTAAAGAACTTAAAAACGTTAAGGGTGCCGTAAGCTTTGAAAATGTTTCCTTTAATTACGAGAACAAGATCCCTGTACTGAAAAACATCTCATTCTCCTGTGAACCCGGCATGATGGTAGCACTGGTAGGACCCACAGGTGTCGGAAAAACCACAGCTACACAGCTGATCTCCCGTTTTTACGATCCGGTTGAAGGCCGTATACTCATCGACGGTCAGGATATAAAAAAAGTTACTCTGGAGAGCCTGCGTCATAACATATCACCCGTACTCCAGGATACCTTCCTGTTTAACGGTTCAATAGCAGAAAACATAGGCTACGCACGCCCCGACGCAGACCGCTCGGAAATAGAAAAAGCGGCCAAAGCCGCTAATATACACGAAGATATACTCGCCATGCCCGACGGGTACGAGACTCAGGTCGGCGAACGAGGACTCAGACTGTCAGGAGGCCAGAAACAGCGTGTAGCCATAGCCCGTGCGATACTCCGCAACAGCCCTATTATCATACTTGATGAAGCAACAGCATCCGTCGATGTACAGACAGAACGCCAGATCCAGTCAGCCATAAACGAACTGGCCGGAAAACGTACCATCATCGCGATAGCTCACCGCCTCTCCACCATCATGAATGCAGACCTCATACTTGTCATCCATGAAGGTGAGATCGTCGAGCAGGGTACACATGCCGATCTTATGGCTCAAAAAGGCTTCTATTACAGGATGCAGCAGGCAGGGCAATGATCGCTTAACACGGTGTCTGCTCTATAGCTTAGCACTTTACCTGTTTTGATAATAAAAAATCGCCAGATTTGTCCTGTCACGAAGGTCGAGTTTTCTTAGGATATTGCTAAGATAATTTCTTACCGTTCCTTCAGATAGGCATAAAGCGTCTGCTATCTCCTTATTGGACAAGCCCTTTGCCACCTCTTCTATAATTTCGTTTTCCTGGGGAGTGATCCCGTATGCATCGGGATCAAACCCCTTTTTCTTATTTATGATACCGGGAAGCTTTTCGGTTATGGCATTCCCGAATACACTCTGTCCTTTATAAACCGTCTTTACCGCAGGGATAATACTTTCAAAATCCTGCTTGATGATATAGCCCTTGGCTCCGATGGATATAGCCTTTATGATATACTCGTCATCATTGAATGTGGTAAGGTACAGTATCCTTGCGTCCTTATGCTTGCCTAATATCTCAGCACCCGCATCAAGACCTGACATCCCGCTCATCCTGATATCCATAAGCAGCACATCCGGCTCCTTTTCTTCATAAAGCTTTATAGCTTCGGCACCGTCACTGCCGGTACCGACCACTTCTATCTCACTGTCGGACGAAAGTATGGTTTTAAGGCTCATCGCCACCAGATTATCATCATCCACTATAAGTACGCGCATTTAAACCTCCTTGGGGATCCTGACAAATATCCTGAATCCGTTATCGTTTGAGAAATTAGCCTGACCGCCAAGCTGTTCGGCACGGGTACGGATGTTTTCCAGGCCCATCCCGTTGCTTTTCTCAGCATCTTTTGAAATCTTTTTCTTCTTGCCAAACCCTTTTTCGTCCGGAACGGGTCCCGATATATCTCCGGTATTCCCGAAATCGTGTATTATCAGCTGATACATCGAAGGATGTTCGTCAAATCTGATATGCACATTTTCGTTTTTACTGTACTTTATTATATTTGATACAGCTTCTTTGACAATATTGATCACCGCATATTTGATCTCTTTATTTACTACCCTTTTATCCGCATCAAATTCAATGTTCAATCTAAACTTTTGCTTTAAAGGCTCCGCCATCTCATTTATGGCAGCCTCGAGATCTATGGCTTCATCCCTTATATCATGTACACTCTCACGAATATTGTTCATAGCGGTATCGAGTGTTTCCCTTAAGGTCTTAAGTTCATCGGCTATAGCATCATCCTTATGCACCACCATCATTGCCCCGACCTGGAGTATGGAGCGGCTCAGCATATGTCCCACATTATCATGGATCTCACGTGCTATACGGTTCCTTTCCGAAAGCTGTGCGGTATATATACTCTTATCCTGCTCCTCCAACAGATTTTTGTTCTGTTTCCGGAGCATCTCCTTTTTTATCTCTCCCTCATCACGGATCTTAAGGTTGTCGTTCTCCAAAGTTTCCACCTTTTTAGTCCTGTAAGAAAGATATACCGCAAGTCCCGTAACCATCAGGATATAGAGTACAGAATGGAATTCAAGCGTATTGAATATATATGCGAATGCCGCAAACAGAACCAGACCGGCAGCAATTTGCCGGTCTAGAAAAACCTCATATACGATGATCGGAAGCAGTATTACCATCTTCGGGACAAATACTATCAACAGTCCCGATGCATACTGCAGACCGATATTTATCTTTCGTGCCGCATTTCCGAGAAGTCTTAAATATGACATAAAAGTCGCAAGTATTACCATGGCGAAAAATGCCAAAACCCTGTATCCTTCTCCGAATACTTCAAAAAGCATCAATGCGGAAAAAACCATCAGAAAAATCTTATCGATAAAGCTTCTCAACTCATCACCCTATTTATGCAGTCTTTTTGACGTTATGTTTTCCAACCATCAGTCCTATTACTAATACCATAACACCAAACAACAACTGAATCAACAGGCAATTTAAAATTTCCGTAAATGAGCCTCCGCTTCTTATTCTGTTAATAGCTTCCGAATACCAGTATGTGGGAAGGAACTGTCCGATAGCCTTTGCTGTTTCTCCAAGGTGTTCGATCGGAACAAATATACCGCCAAGGAATGAGAAGGAAAGTGCAACGATATTTGTTATAGCCGGAGCCGCATCGGGGTTAATGCCAAAGCTTGAAAGTGCGATTATTATCATGACGGCGGTCATACTGAAAACAAGCACGTCGATCGCTGTCAACGCCCACCGCGCCGTGAATATTTCCTCGGACAGAAGTGATGAAATTAAGATAAGAACACTAATGATCCCTATGGTTACTATAGCGCATGCCAAAGCAATCATCGACTGTTTTTTTACCGTAGGATAAGAGGATATTCCGGTCCTTCTGTTTATCAGCATGGTCCCGAACCTAAGTATTACAGGGAGAACTGCCGAGCAGAGTAAGGTAAGCAATGCATAAGGAAGAATAGTAAATACTGTAAATATCTTATCATCCTGGATTACAACCTCGGAGACCATATTCACTGCACTCATATCCGCCAGGGATTCTCTGGACAGTTCATCTGCCTCCGTGAAACTGTAGCCGCCCTTCATATAATTTGCGGTAAGATTCAGGTAGCTATCCATCTCAGCCTCTACGGTATACCCCATTCTGGTATCAACTTCCTTTGTACTTTCAATCTTTAGAGGAGTGTTTGATCCTGAAAGGAAAGCTTCACCAAAACCTTGCGGGATTACCAGATAATTGGATGCCTTTGTGTAGTAGATCATGTCCGTTATCTGTTCATCTGTATAGTTTTCCTCATATATATAATTTATAGTCTCCAAGTATTTGATAAGTCCTCTTGATACCTCCGACTTATCATTATCCATAACAACTATACCCTGACTGACCGAATAATAGGCGGCGTTTCCGCTCGAATTGAAGCCTGACATTATCGTTATTATCCCTAAAGCGATAGCCAGATACATTATCATAGAAAACTTGTATCTGCTTAATACCTTAAAAAAAGTCTTAAATACTATCATAGCTGACCTTCCTTCCGAGGAGCAATCCTCCTATAGTCAAAACCAAACTAAGTACAACCATGTAAATAACGGTTTCAAAATATCTGCTTCCGGCGCCAAACATATTCAGGGCGTAATACGAATCACTTATAACTGCTGCCGGATTGATCTTGTTGATGATCGGAACCTTTTCAGCAATAATTATCTTCATATCCCCATACATAAGTCCCGAAAGAGCGCAGCCTGTAAGGGTAATGGCAACAAGTATGCTTTCCTTCTTTTCCAACGAAAAGCTTCCAAGATTTCCGACAAAGAATCCCAGTGCAACACCGAGAAGTGCAGCCAGAGCGGAAGTCAGGTATATCATCAGAATATCGCCGCCGAACTCAACCTTTAAGACAAAAAGCAGGAAGGTAAGTCCTATTTCAACTACAGCAAACGAAACCAGATACGAAGCTATAAAACCTGCTATCTGAAAGCTCATTCGTCTTACCGGAGATGCATTTGCACGTGCTCCAACCTTTGACATATTCGCCTGGGTATTGTTTCCGATCCTTAAACTGTGCATTGAGGCAAATAACGTAGTCATTGCAAGAAGATTATAAAAGTAACTGACAAATGGATCCTTGTTGTCTCCGCCAAGACTTTTCGGAATTACATAGGAAGTGCTTTTCGAAATACCTTTTATAACCTCGCCAAGCTTTTCCGGATGTTCCTTAGCAACCTTCTCGATCATGGTTACATTCTGATTGTATCCGGTAACTATACTCTGCTGGATAGTAGATTCATTTCCGTTGCTTATTATATCCAGAGTCAGTTTTCCGTCTTCCTTCACCCTGATGATGCCGTTTACCTTTTCTCCGTCCTTTAAAAGAGCTTCTGCCTCTGCGTATTCAAGATACTGAATATCGAGCAGCTTTTTCCCGTCATTTGAAATACCTTCCAGGACGTTTTTTGCATTCTCGATCACCTGTGCATCATCCGTATCAAACACAACAGCGGTTTTGATCTCCTCAAAC
>JAFZJK010000015.1 GCA_017553965.1 Lachnospiraceae bacterium
CTGCGGATAAAGGTTAAACAGCGTATACCTGAACATCATGACCTTTAATGCAAGATCTGTCGGATATTCGTCAGGTATGCTGAACATCGTTACGTTTTTACTTCCGTTTTTTAGGAAATCATAGACTTCCTCGGCTGTAGCGTTTTTCTGTTCCTCGGTAAGATCCGAAATACGCTGGAGTCCGTAAGCATTTTTCTTAAATCTCAGCTCGGCATTGCCTGATACGTTAAATACCAGTTTGCCGTTTTCATCCTGTTCTATCGCAAAGCTCATCTCAGGTTCGTAACCATATTCGTCAAGGATCTTTAAGAGCTTTACTATCATTTCGTTTTTCTGGGCATTGGTGGCTGTAAGCGCAGAGTTGGTCATGACTACCGAATAGCTCTGCACATTATATGCCAATAGATTCCCGTTTCTGTCGTATATCTCTCCGCGTGCGCTTTCCATATATCTCGTCTGCATGGTCTTTACAGACGAGCCGGTAGCCACATAATCCTCCTGAGCTTTTAATACCTGAAGATTATAAAGCCTTATCAAAAGGACCAGGAATAATACAACAGCCGTTATGTTCAGGAAGATAAGACGTACTTTTAAAGTCTCCCTGATCTTGGCGGGTATTTTTTTTATCCTTGAAAGTAAATATTTGTAGATCTTCATATATTGCGCCTGCCGCCTACTACATCAAAGCCTTTGAAGATTATGGCTTCTTTGGGAGCATTCTTTTTCTTCATAAGCCTGGTAAACAAATTGTTGTTAAGGTTTATAAGCCTGTACAGCAGTATTGAAACCAATACTGTATATATCACCCTCGGGAACAGGTATCTTACCATAAAATATCCTATATCGAGGTCACCTTTTAAGAAATAGAACAGTACATAGTACAAAAGGTTTAATAAGAATTCCGCTCCACCGATCACAAAATAAGGGAGTGTGTAATCTGTCTCATCATATACGACATGAGCATAACCGCACATATATCCTATCGTGCAGTATAAAAGAGCATAAAGACCTATCAGTGACCCGAACGTACAGTCAAGTATCATACCGCATAAAAAGCCTGTAAGTGCTCCGGATTTTTTCCCGAATATATAAGCTAAAGACGCAGTAAGTATCATCAATATGTCCGGTACCACATCAGCCAGTCTGAGCCCTGTAAATACACTTGTCTGCAGAAGATATGCAATTATTATCTCAACAATGATAATTACAGATTTTACAAAAAACATTACTCAAAACCTTCCAGTTCTTCTCTTAAAGTCTTAACTATAAGCACTACCTCTAGATGTTCAAAATCAACTGCCGGAGTAAGATATGCACGCTTGTTCAGCTCAGACGGATCCTTCCTTATATTTGTAACATATCCGATAAGGATACCGGGCAGGAACTTATCGCTTATATACGAGGTCAGCACCTCATAATTATCATACACCTCAGCATTCAGATTGATCATCTCAACGTCTATGTATCCGTCATCCATACGCTTAAGGTTACCCTTAACTATGCAGGTATCCGATGTGGGCTGAAATCTGCCGCTGACACTGCTGTCATCTGCTATGATCGTCCTGACCTTTGCCCAGTTTTTACCGACATCCGTGACTATTCCTACCAGAGCTCCTCCGGCAGTAACATTCATGTCTTTAACTATGCCGTCCTCTTCGCCCTTGTCGATAACGAAAACATCGCAGGTTCCGTTCGGATTCCTGCTTATGATCCTCGCCGCCACTTTCTCAGCATTCTGGTATACAGAATCATTTTCGTAAAGCTCGCGGTAATAATCAAGCTCATACTTCTGATGTATGAGTATCTGTCTCTCCATTTTCAGGTTATTAACCTCTTCGGTCAATCTGTCATTCTCTTCTATCAGCTTTTCCTTATCCGAAAAAAGCCTCAGTTTATCCGATATACCGCTCCCTATGGTGGATATTCCTTTTTGCATCGGCACAAAGAAATTACCGACCGCAGTTTTTACCGGAGCGAGCAGATCGGCAAAAAGATATGACACTATGATCAGACCCACACAGATGATCACAAGAAACGTAAAGATCATCTTCGAGCTGATCGAAAAATTCTTTTTTTCCCTGCCCATATTCTTCCTTTTGGGGAATCCCCCGTTAACTATCTAAAATCTTCTACTTGTAATGTACTGTATTTCTCGGCCAGGAAATCATAGTCAGGATCCTCGGCTATCTTTCCGAGCCCAAGTGCTACGGTTTCCGACCCGTTTTCGCATTTAAATACCTTGAGGCCTGTCATCTCGGACAAAACCTTATCAAGGTTCTTTATTCCCGACACGCCTCCGGTAAGATATATCCCCGACTCCATGATGTCAGCCGACATCTCGGGAGGTATATGCTCCAGCATATTGAAAACAACTTCCGCTATCTTATCCAGATGTTCCTTTATAGCCAGGTGTACAAACAAAGAATCTACAGCTATACTCTTCGGAAGTCCGCTTACAACATCTCTTCCGAACACCTTCATGGTAGCCGTATTTTCTTCTTCGGGATGTTCGGCATCTCCCAGTTTTATCTTTATCTGTTCAGCTGTTTTTTTACCTATGGCAAAATTATAATACTTTCTGACAGCGCTGATGATACTTTCATCAAGCCGATTACCACCGAATTTAAGCATACGGCTTACTACTGTTCCTCCAAGCGAGAGCACTGCTATTTCGGTTGTGTCGGCTCCGAGATCGATGACCATGGTACCGAAACACTCTCTTAAGTTAACGCCCGCTCCGAGTGCGGCAGCCAAGGGACTGTCAACTACTCTTATGCGCTTAGGTCTGATATCGCATGCCGCTATCAGATCGACCAGAGCCTTTTTCTCCACCTCGGTTGCATATGACGGTGAAGCCACTATGAACTCCTGTCCGTTCATCCTGCCATGCTCTTCACCAAGCTGATCAAATATGATATTCAGCATTGCAAGCATATTTTTAACCTGAGCCAGCACTCCCGACCGTATCGGAGACACAACCTCAATATTGGCAGGGGTCCTTCCCTCCATCTCCCAGGCTGCATCACCGGTTGCTATTATCTTTTTACCGTCAATTACAGCCATCATATTTTTCTGGTTATATATGATGCCTGTACCCTTTTGATATATTCGTAACGTTGATGTCCCGGGATCTATTCCGTATACCCTTGCCATCACTTTCCTCCTAAATTACGTTTAAGGTTTTCATACTGACATATTTGTTATCACCTATGATTATATGATCCTTAAGCCTTATCCCGACTGTATTTCCGGCTTCTTTGATCCTGCCGGTCACTTTAATATCGGCATCGCTCGGAGTAGGATCCCCCGACGGATGATTATGCAACAGTATAAAATATACCGCATCCTCTCTTAATGCTTCTCTAAGTATCTCTCTCGGTTCCATGGGGGACATACCGATTGTTCCTTCAAATATCACCTTATGGCTGATCATCCGAAGTTTTGCATCCAGCAGCACCAGCACGGTTTGTTCTTTTTCAAGGTGCCTCATCCTTTCCATGAAAAAAACTGCTATCGAGTCAGCATCCTCAAAGCGTATACCTTCTTTTTTTATATCTTCCGACATTCTTTTTGACAGCTCCGCCAATGACAAAAGCTGTATTGCCTTAACCCTGCCGACTCCTTTTATGGATGTAAGTTCCTTAAAAGTAACATGATTAAGTACATTGATCCCAAACCTGTTTTCCTTTAGCTGAAGTATTTTGTAAGCAAGCTCCGTAGATCTTTCGTTTTTGTTTCCCGTTCTGATTATTATGGCCAGCAGTTCACTGTCGGATAGGATCTGCGGTCCGTATTTTTCACACTTTTCATAAGGTCTTTCACTTTCGGGAAGTTCTTTTATAGTCAGATATTTCAAGCTGTTTCCTTCCTACTCATGAAAACACAACACACACCGATTATTTTACCACATTAAAGCCCTAATGTAAAGTTTAGCATTCTGTTATGATACTTTTAAAACGCGGTCAAGTGATGAAAGAATTCCGAGCTTTGCATGATACCATGTAAGTCCTCCCTGGAAATATACGGCATACGGTTCTGTTATGGGACCGTCCGCAGATAGCTCTATGGATGAACCCTGTATGAAGTTACCTGCTGCCATTATTACATCACTTGTATATCCGGGCATTGCCCAGCCCTCAGGTACTACGAAGCTGTCAACAGGTGATGCTGCCTGTATGCCTCCGCAAAATGCAATAAGCTTTTCTGCTGAACCAAGAGTTACAGCCTGTATGATATCATATCTTTCCTCTGTGCCGTTAGGTATACAGCTATAACCGAGATCTTCGTATATCCTGGCAGCAAATATAGCTCCCTTTAATGCGGATGCTACTACCGTAGGTGCTAAGAAAAGCCCCTGGAACATGCTCTGGTTTATCCCGAGTGTTGCACCGACCTCTTTACCTAGTCCGGGTGCTGTAAGTCTGTATGCACATTTTTCTATGTATTCCTTTTTACCGGCTATATACCCTCCCGAAGCTACCAGTCCGCCGCCGGGGTTCTTAATAAGCGAGCCCACGCACATATCGGCTCCGACATCAGTCGGTTCTATTCTTTCCACAAACTCTCCGTAGCAGTTGTCAACCATTACGGCAAGTCCGGGTTTTATGTTTTTTATAAATGCTATGAGTTCTCCAATCCTTTCAACAGAAAGAGTGGGTCTGGTCTGATAGCCTTTTGAACGCTGGATGGTTACAAGCTTGGTCTTCTCATTTATGGTGGCTTTTATACCTTCATAATCAAACTCTCCGTCCGGGAGCAGATCGACCTGGCGATAGGTTATACCAAATTCTGCAAGCGACCCCTCCGAAGGATGTATGCCTATTACACCTTCGAGTGTATCATAAGGCTTTCCAACAGGAGAAAGGAGCTCATCCCCGGGTCTTAAGTTAGCGGAAAGAGCTATGGTAAGTGCATGTGTACCACATGTGATCTGCGGTCTTACAAGCGCATCCTCTGTATTAAATATGGATGCATATACCTTCTCTAAGGTTTCTCTTCCGAGGTCGTTATAACCGTATCCGGTTGATGATGCAAAATGGATATCGCTCAAACGGTTATCCTGCATTGCTTTTATAACCTTCAATTGATTGTATTCAGCTGTTTCATCAATCTTTGCAAATCTTTCCTTAAGCTCTGCCTCGTATTTTTCTCCAAGTTCTATCGCCTTTTCCGACAGTCCGAATTTCTTTAAATAATCCCGTGTTTCGTACATTGTTTTATTCCTTTTTGTATTTCTTTTTTCTTTCCGTTTAGCTTTTCATCACAGTTAACTTATAAGCCCTCGTAATCTTGCCGAGAAAAGGATATGCTCCAGCATCTTTTCATTGGTTTCCAACGATTCCCTGTTAAGTTCAACTGTTACGCGTTCTCTTTTAAACCATGTAAGCTGTTTTTTTGCGAAATGTCTTGTATCCCTTTTTATGAGTTCAACTGCTTCCGCGTATGAGCATTCATCACACAGATAGTCAGCCATTTCCTTATAGCCTAACCCCTGCATTGAAGGAAGGTCCCTGCTGTATCCTGCATCAAGCAGACCTCTTACTTCATCGGCCAGTCCTTCTCTAAGCATCTCATCGACGCGGCTGTTTATACGTCCGTACACCTTTGCCCTGTCATCATTTAAAACAAAGTATAGGAAGTTGTAAGGACTTGTTCTTTCCCGCTGTTCCTCATTATGCTCGGAAAGCCTGTTTCCTGTTACTATATTATATTCCAATCCGTGCAATACTCTTCTGATATTGTTTTTATGTATGATCTCGGCATATTTAGGATCGACCTCCTTTAATCTTTCATACATGAAATCAATACCCTTTTCTTCAAGAGTATCCTCTAACAGCATCTTTACTTCACTTCTTTTTTCTTCGTCGAAATCCGTAAACTCGATGTCATAGAGAACAGATTGGATGTAAAAGCCCGTACCGCCGGCTATGATCGGTATCTTACCGCGTGAACAGATATCATTTATATGCTTTTTAGCCAGATCCTTAAATATTGTGACATTAAACTCTTCGTCAGGGTTGATGATATCAATCAGGTAATGCGGTACACCCTTCTTTTCTTCTTCCTTAATCTTGGCAGTACCTATATCCATGCCCCTGTATACCTGCATGGAATCTGCCGATATGATCTCGCCGCCCAATTTAAGTGCCAGATCAACCGACAAGGCAGTCTTACCCACGGCCGTCGGCCCAGTGATAATGATCAGCGGTTTTTTATTATCCATCAAACGATCCTCTTAAACTTCTTTTCTATCTCTTTCTTGGTAAGGTCAATGATTATAGGTCTTCCGTGAGGACAATTGAAAGGATTCTCTGCAGCCAGAAGCTGTTTGATAAGCTCTTTTGCTTCTGTCTCGGTCATTTCCGTATTTCCCTTGACTGCTGCCTTACATGCACAGGTTGCAATCTTTTCTTTTATGCCCTTTATAACATTGCCCTTTATATCCTTTATCAGCTCATCCAAAAGCTCCAAAAGCATATTTTTAGGCTCTATCCCGTACAGGTTAAGCGGTATCTCTGACAGTGCATACTCATGTCCTCCGAAATGTTCAAGAACAAATCCGTTATCCTTAAGTACGTCCCTATATTTCTCAGCTGCTGCCTCTTCCTGAGATGACAAGGATATGATTATGGGCGGAGAAAGAAGCTGTGTTGACTTTTCCTTACCCACATTCTCCATAAACTTCTCGTAGAGTATCTTTTCATGTGCCGCATGCTGGTCTATCATATAAGCGCAGCCATCACATTCAACGATCCAGTAGGTAGCGAATATCTGACCTACTATACGGTACCCACGGCTGAATACATTGTTAAACTCTTGCCTGGTATCCAGGTGGTTTTCCTCTGTATCGAATAGTGAGCTTTGAGTGTATGTGCCGCTAACCTCAATTTTCTCAACTTCTTTAACTTGAGTGGGAGCTTTTTCGATCTCTGGTCTATCCATGGAAGAATCAGCCTGTGTATTCCCGGTTTTATCCTCCGGATATTCTTTGTCCCTGTTATCAGAATTAACTGCTGTATCGGTAATGGTACTTACCGTTCCCTTACAAACTATCTTTGCAACTTCTTGCTGTATGGGTTCCCGACCGGTTTCGGTTTTTTCTGGGATTTCCTGCTTTATTTCCGTTTTAACTTCTACCGGTTTTACTTCTCGTTTTGCTTCCGTTTTAACTTCCTGTTTTAATTCTTGTATTACTTCCGGTTTAGCTTCTTGCTTAACTTCTTGTTTGCCCTCTGTCTTGGCTCCTCTGTATTCAGTTTCTTTTTCTCTTACAACAGAGAGTTCCTCGCTTCTCCTTTTTGCCTCATAAGGCTCCGGGATATATTTTGCTGTTTCCTTTTTCTCCTCTTTTTTGAATACAAGCTCGGGCTCTGCCCTATGTATCAGTGCTTTTCCCGACAATGCTTCGGATACTGCTGAAAAAACTGTATTATACACTGCCTCGGGATTCTCGAACCTGACCTCCTGTTTCGAAGGATGTACGTTTACATCCATCGACGAAGGATCTATTTCGATAAAGATGTCGGTAAAAGGATATTTGTGCTGCATAAGGAAGGGCTGATAAGCATCCTCTATAGCCTTATACACGATCTGGCTTTTTATAAATCTGCCGTTTACGAAATGATTCTCTGTATTTCTGTTGCTTCTTACTACCGAAGGTCTGCAGATACAGCCCGTGATCTTTATATTCTTAGTCCCTGTATAGTCAAGCTCTATGGTTTCGGAAGCTATATCTCTTCCGTATATACCGAACAGCACATCCTTCATTTTACCGCTGCCGTTGGTAAACAATACGTTTCTTCCGTTATTGACATACTTTATACTTACCTCGGGATGCGACAGAGCTATTCTTTCCACAGCTTCGTTACAATATGAACCTTCTGTAGCGGAACTCTTTAAGAACTTTCTTCTTACGGGTACCTGTAAGAATACGTCTCTTATGATAAACGTCGTACCGTTGGGAGCTCCGATCTCTTCAAATAAAATCTCCTCGCCGCCCTGTATACGGTAATGCACTGCCGAAAACTCTTCCTTTGTTTTGGTTATAAGCTCCACATCGGCTACTGCCGCAATGCTCGCAAGCGCCTCGCCTCTAAATCCGAGAGATGTAATATAAGACAGATCGGTAGCATTCTTTATCTTACTGGTGGTATGCCTTACGAATGCTACTTTGACATCATCCTTATCTATACCCGAACCGTTATCCGTGATCCTGATAAGGTCTATACCGCCGCCCCTTACCTCTATGGATATGGCAGTTGCACCCGCATCTATTGAGTTTTCCACAAGCTCTTTTATAATGGATGCCGGTCTGTCGATTACCTCGCCTGCCGCTATCTGATTGATCGTATTCTTATCAAGTATATTGATCCTGCTCATGATGTGTTATTCCTTCTGTCTTAATACGTTTTTTCCAACCTGAGATCATACTATGATTGATTTTTAAGCTCCTCCTGGAGTTCGGAAAGCTTGTTTAATGCCTGTATGGGTGTAATGGATGTGATATCCAGCTCCCTTATATCATCCAGGATATTGTCATATTTTCTTTCCGCAAAAAGTGAAAGCTGGTCGGGATCCTGTTTCTTTCTTTTCTGTACAGGCTGACGGTATTTCTCGCTGACAGAACTTGATGACTTTATCATCTCGCTTCTGTCATGAGCGTTGATATCATTAAGGCTCAATACTTCAACTATCTCTCCGGCTCTCTTAAGTATCTCTTCCGGAAGCCCGGCAAGTCTCGCTACCTGTATACCGTAGCTCTTATCCGCTCCGCCCTTAACTATCTTTCTTAAGAAGATTATGCTGTCACCCTGTTCCTTTACAGCTATACTAAAATTCTTAACACAGTTAAGCTTTTCTTCTAGTTCTGTCAGCTCATGGTAATGAGTGGCAAATAATGTCTTTGCTCCAAGCCTTGTCTCATCGCTTATATATTCAACCACTGCCCATGCTATCGCCAGTCCGTCAAAGGTGCTTGTACCTCTGCCTATCTCATCGAGTATTAGTAAGCTCTTTCCGGTGGCGTTTCTCATTATCTGGGATACTTCATTCATCTCCACCATAAAGGTACTTTGTCCGCTTGCAAGATCGTCCGATGCACCCACTCTGGTAAATACCCTGTCCACAATACCTATATCAGCATAGGATGCAGGTACAAAGCTTCCCATCTGTGCCATAAGTACTATAAGCGCGGTCTGACGCATATATGTGGATTTACCGGCCATATTCGGTCCGGTGATGATCGATATCCTTTGTGCACCGTTATCAAGATATGTGTCGTTTGCGATAAATCCGGATTCACCCAGCACTTTTTCTACTACCGGATGTCTGCCGTCCTTAATATCTATCACACCGTCCTCATTGAGATGGGGCCTTACATATCCGTTTCTTTCGGCTATAAAACTTAGTGAGCATAAGCTATCTATATATGCTATTCTCTTTGCTGTTTTCTGGATCCTTACGATGTTGGAAGCTATCTTTTCCCTAAGCTCTGTAAAAATATCATACTCTAAGGAGACAAGTCTGTCCTCGGCATGAAGTATCTTATCCTCGAGCTCCTTTAACTCAGGGGTTGTATATCGTTCAGCCTGTACCAGAGTCTGCTTTCTGATCCAGTTTTCCGGTACCAGGTTTTTATATGAGTTTGTTACTTCAAGATAATATCCGAATACCTTATTGTACTTTACTCTTAAATTCTTTATACCGGTGTTTTCTTTTTCTCTTGCCTCAAGCTCTGCGAGCCAGTTTTTACCTTCCGATCTGGCAGATCTTAACTCGTCAATAACAGGACTGTATCCGTCCCTGATAATCCCGCCTTCCCTGATGCTTATGGGCGGGTCGTCATTTACCGTATTATCTATCAAATCCTTTAGATCATCCAGTACATCCGTGCCTTCATAGAGCTCTTTTAATAAAGCAGAGTTAAAATCCGACATCAAATGCTTTATGGGAGCTATCATAGCGATCGATGATGAAAAAGCTATCATATCCCTCGGATTGGCATTTCTGTAACTAATCCTTCCGGCAAGCCTTTCAAGATCATAGATGGAATTCAGATATTCCCTTATCTCTTCACGTACCAATACATTCTGCCCCAGCTCTTCAACTGCATCGAGCCTTTTTTCTATCTCTGCTTTTTCAAGCAGCGGCTGCTCCACAAATGATCTGAGCATTCTGGCACCCATGGCTGTACCGGTCTTATCAAGGACATTAAGAAGCGACCCTTTTCTGTTCTTGTCACGCATGGTCTCGGTAAGCTCTAAGTTACGTCTTGTCTGGGAATCTATAAGCATGTATTTCCCCGATACGTAAGGTATTATCTCCGTTACATGGTCAAGGGATATCATCTGTGTTTCAAGAGCATACCTTAGTACCGCTCCGGCTGCCGCTTTTGCAGCGGGGTATATATCTATACCGAGTTCTGCGCAGCTTTTACACTTAAAGTGACTTGAAAGTACGTTTTCGCATTTTCTCTGGTCAAAATAATCGGCTCCTACTGTGCCTACAGATATACCGAGTTTTTCCTTCAGCACGTTCATATCCATCCCGCACATGAGGAATGCTTCATTGCATATGATCTCGGCAGGAGTAAGCTTATATACCTCATCCGTTATTTTCTGCAGTCCTTCAAACTCCTGTATAAAGAAATCACCGGTTGATACATCAAGACTTGCCATACCGAACGTATCATCGCAGTAGTATATGCTCATCAGGTAGTTGTTTTTAGTCTCATCAAGTGCCTGAGGGTTGATATTGGTACCGGGAGTTACTACCCTTATGACCTCTCTTTTTACGAGGCCCTTAGCCAGTGCAGGGTCCTCCATCTGCTCACATATGGCAACCTTGTATCCCTTTTCAACCAGCTTTGATATATATCCTTCTGATGAATGGAATGGTACTCCGCACATCGGAGCTCTTTCTTCCAGACCGCAGTTTTTACCTGTAAGCGTAAGCTCAAGCTCTTTGGATGCAGTCTTTGCATCCTCAAAAAACATCTCGTAAAAATCACCCAGGCGGTAAAACAGGATACAGTCCTTATATCCGTTTTTTATCCCCATATACTGCTGCATCTGCGGTGTCAGCTCATACTTTTGTTCTTTCACTTTACTACTCCAATAATACTATTATGATTCCGGTTTCCACTCTCCGGTATTAACAAATTCATCTGCAGCCTTTTCTGCCGCATCAGTTATGCTTTCCTCAAATCCCATCATCTTTAGAAGCAAGATCGCATTTCTAGTCACAGCTCTTCCGTCCCTTAATGTATAATCAAAGAACACACCGTCATCTTCAACCTTCTCCTCAAAATGATAGAGCTTAAAGCTTTTCTCCAGGATATAAGTAAGCTCAATATCATGTGTCGCTGCAAAAAGCATACAGTTTTTGTTTCCGACATACGACAGTATCCTTGATGAAGCTGCGATACGCTCCAATGTATTGGTACCGCGAAGTACTTCATCAACAAATATCAGCAACGGTACATCATCGTTTAAGCTGTCGCATATGCGTTTTAACGATTTTATCTCAACGATATAATAACTCTCTCCGCCCGAAAGGTTGTCGGTAAGTGCCATAGAAGTCATACACTTAAAAAACGAAGCTCTGAAGCTGTCCGCCATACATGTATGTATGGACTGGGCTAAGATTGAATTGATTGCCACAGTCTTAATAAAAGTGGACTTACCTGAAGCATTTGAACCTGTGAGCAGTACGTTGCCTGACTCTTTAAAGTTGTTCTTTACCGGTTCGGCTATCATAGGATGATAGATATTTTCAGTCTCTATACCTCTATGTATTGATCCCGATGCACTTCTTTCAGCAGTTAAAAGCTCGGGCTCACACCACTCGTCCATCAAAACTCTGTATGATGTTACTGCGATCATGGCATCGATCAGACCTATGATCTCGTATATCTTATCAAAATCATCCTTTTTGTCCTTAAGTCTCGCAAGCATTATATTGAACCTTATAAGATCGATATGTGTTGCCATCCTAAGGTAATCAAGCGCAACCTCAAGTATATCTCCGTTGCTTTTTTTAGATACTATAAGTCCTGCACCCTTTGTAACGTTCTTATATCTTTTAAGCTCCTCCGAAAGGACCTCGGTATAAGGCTTTAGTTCCTCATTTTTTATGCTGCATATTTTTTGTGAAAGATCTAAAGTACGAAGGATATATGCCACTACCTGATAATAGTTTTCTATCTCACTCTTGCGCTTAAAGTATGTTATTACGTTATAAAAAAACACGCCGAGTGTACCCATAATACCTATTGCCGGATATATAAATATCATGCTTATGGCTGCTATCATCAAAAAGATACATGTAAAATGCTTAAAATTATTCTCGGTTTCCAGACTGTCCAGACGACTTACGTATTCATATACCGATACACCTGATA